>JAJRXH010000677.1 GCA_024276395.1 archaeon | reverse complement strand
TATCTGATTTTCTTTCTCTTGTACTTGTTTCGTTAACTCCGATATTCTTTGGTCTTTCTCATTCATTTCGGTTTGAAATTGTTTCACTTTGTTTTCAAGTTCTCCGATGATTTTTTCTTTTTCGTTGTTTTCATTCTCTAGATGGGCAAGTTTTTCAGAAGTCTCTTTCAATTGTCGCTCTAGCATTTCGATGCGGCTTTCTTGAGCTTGAGACTTTTGCTCCCAATCTTTTATGATTTCATTTTTTTGATTTAATTCCGTTTTAAGAGCTTGAATTTCGTCATTCTTTGCTTCAACGATTTTTTGTAGTTCGTTAATTTTTGCTGTTAGGCTCGGATCGACTTGTGGTATGGGAGTTTCTGCTTGAGACTCGGTATTAGGTTCAATTGATTCGGACATCATCTTACCCTCGTTTTCTCTTGATGCTCATGATACTAAACTCACCATACATTTAAAAACACTTCTTTTCATTTAAAAATGGAGATCTTTTTACTCATCTTGCCTCCAAAAGGACTTGATTAATGGATTGGGATCGTGGGTAATGTATTCTGGTTTCAGAAAGGAAGGAAATATTTCTTGGATATGAGGATGCATGAATCGCTTGCCAAGGAAGATGATGACTCCTTTGTCGTTGACATTTCTAATTAGCCTTCCAGCTGCTTGGATCATCTTGATGAGTGCTGGAAATAAATAAACATGCCTCCAAGCCTCTTGGTGACCCATTCCTTCTTGGATAAGGTGTTTCACGAGATGTTCTCTTTTTGGAGTAGGCGGTAAGAGATGAGGAGAAATGATGATGACGCCTGCAAGCGAGGGAAGGTTGACGCCTTCCGTGAAGATGCTTCCACTCACGACTTGAATGATGCACCGTTGATTATCTTTGAGGGCAGTGATGAATTGTTCTTGTTCTTTTTTTGTTAATGAGGGGTTTTGCGTGATGATCGTGACTCGATGGTGATAAGAAGACAACAACGGTGAGACAAGCTTGAGAAAATGAAAGCTTGGATAAACTACAAGGTATCGTGCAGGATGCGTGAGGAAAATGTTGATGATTTCTTCAGCAATGAGTCGTGCATTGTTCTCGCGTTGGTTAAATCGGGTGTCCACAGTTGGAACGACCAATACTAATCGTGCTTGGGGAGAAAAAGGCTCTGGATACTGGAATGAAATGGTGGAACTTGAAGAGAAACCTAAAAGGTCTTGATAATAAGCTAATGGATGAATCGTGGCACTCATTCCAAGAACGTGGTGATATTCTTTCCAAATTCGAGATAAAAATTCCTTGGGATGCAGGAAGCTAATTTTAATGAGTTTATTGCTTGAGTCAACATCGTTATCCGTGCATTCTTCATCACTGCTTTCAAAATACAGATTCTGAATGCTCATGCTTGAGAACATGCTAATTTTTGTACTTTCTTCCATCAATTGATGAAGCATTCTTGCTAAATCATTAGAGATTTTGAATTTTGTTATTTGATTGCTCAAGTGAAAGAGAATGCTTCTCCAGTGAAGTAAGGACTTGATGAACTTCTGTTTTTCATCCTCATTAACAAAAGAAGTTGTCATGATCACGTGCAGAAATTTTCGGATGGGAGGGGCAAAAGTGTTTTTTAATCGTGGTGTTTCTTTTTTCACGTGGTCAAGAAGCCTCATGATGGTTTTGGTTGAAATGGTTAATTCACAAGAAGATTCAATTCTAGCTGGGAGCTCATGAATTTCATCAATTAATAGCAAGAAGGGATGTCGGCCATCTACTCGCGGCATCGTGATGCTCTCTAATGTTTCTGGAAGCTTCGTGATCATGAAATGGTTGTGATCTCCAATGATGACTCGACACCGAGGAAGAAGTGCTTGTTGCACGTGATAGGGACACGAGAACGTGTTCTGAAATTCCCGATGGTCTATCGTTCCGTCTTTTTCTAGCTTGCTGAACGCGCGTTGATGGGATGACATTCGAAATAACGAGAGTGTTGGAAAGATTAATCCCTCACAGGTACAATCTTCGAGGTTATATTCGAGAACAAGAAAGGGAATGGGTTTTTTTCCTTCTTCACGTAACTTTTGATTAATTAAGGATAGTATCTTCTTATACTCAGAACGTTGGGTTTTTTTTGAAGTAGTCACGAAAAGTCTTCTCTTTTTTGAGAAAGCCACGGAAAGTAAGGAATGTAATGCCGCTGCTGTTTTTCCAAAACCAGTTGGT
>JAJRXH010000676.1 GCA_024276395.1 archaeon | reverse complement strand
AATTTGGCCACCCAATGTTCCTCCTTCACCATCATCATCATGTACAACGCCATTTCCATTATCTATGACGGCCGGATCAACCGCCCTTACCAATGTAAAGGCTGATAGTCCTAAAATCAAGAAAAATATTAGCGTTGATGTTACTATGATCATATTAGGATCTCTAAATAACCTCATTTTACCACTTTTTCGGAATACCATCGAATTTTCACCTCTTAATCTCATCTTTTACCAAGATCAGACGATCTTCATACTCATATAGATGATGGAGTTGATGTTTTAAAAACCATATGGAACATTTTTTCTCCTCAAGAGATGATGTATACCTAATTCTTGGAAATCGAAAATTTTCCCAAAAATAATGATGTATGACTGATTTGTGAACAGTAGATGAAGAATATACCGACTCTACTGATTAATTCGCTTAAAATATTGTCAATATCTGGTTTATCCTGCATTGCAATATCATAAAATTTTTTTAAGGTATCCATATTAAGGTATCTCGGTGAAACCTTACATCAATGTCCAATATCCATAAATTGGATGCTTGTAGTGATAAAAACTCATCAAGTGAAATGAAATGAGCACATCAAAGTTGAACACCCAACTATTATTGCAGAGCATAACCGTTTTGTTCTTAATCGCCATATCAATCATGGCTTTTTCTTCTCTCTTTACGGCAAGTGCCGTTACACAAGGAGAACCCCCTTGCGACAATCCTGAGGTAACCGTGGCGTTAGAAGCAAAGAACACGAAGTTCAATGTCACGGAAATCAAGGTTCCGAAAGATACATGCATCAAAATCGTTCTAGTGAACAAGGATGACATTGAACATGACATTACCATTGATCCTCATCCCGACGATGGTTTCGATGGCATCAATCTCGATGTGGGACCGCTACAAACCAACAGCACGACCTTCAGAACACCAAACAAAGATGTCACCTATGACTTCTATTGTGAAATTCCAGGACACCGTGGCCAAGGAATGGAAGGAAAATTCATTGTTGGCAAGGGTAACTCCAGTTCGGCACCTGGGTTTGAAGTATCTCTCTCGTTCATTGGCATCATGGGACTGGCTGCTGTCACGTTAGCAATGAAACAGCGGAAACGATAAATAAATTCATGGGAAGCATTCTTCCTTCATTCCATCTCTTTTCCTTTTTATTTAAAAAGTAATCACGAGACCGTCTCCCACGAGAAGTTAATTCGAGGATATCACGAACATGTAACGACCCCCCATTCACTTGAAAACTCCTCGTGATAGATGTGTTTCAAGCAAGGTCTCGAACAATAACGAGAATGATGCCAATGTCTCTATTGAAATGGATCCAGTCGATCGATGTGACACTTCTTGGGAAGATCAATTCATTATCGGGAAACTATCTTGACATCCCAATGATTATTATCACTTGGTTTGGACTGCCCATTTTTTGGATATCATTAGGTATCCTAGACTTTCTCAAGGGAAGGCGAAGGGAAGGTTTGCTCATCATCTTCACTCTCTTGTACAACGGACTACTAGTTTTTCATCTCAAGTATTGGTTCATGCGTCCACGTCCGGAGTTTACTTTCAAGCCTGATGGAATCGAGCGAAGCCCATCTTTCCCTAGTGGTCACACGGCGACCGCAATGACCGGTGCAACAGCCTATGCCATGAGCAAAGACCGCCCTATAATTTCCATCCTCTCTTTATATCTTCTTAGTTGGTCGGTTGCCTTTAGTCGCATGTATCTAGGGCTTCATTATCCCTCAGACGTTCTTCCAAGCATGCTCATTTCGTACATCAATGTGAGTCTCATTACCATTGGAATGCATTACCTAGATACATGGCCAGAAATGAACGAAAAAAACATCATTTATCGATTGGAGCGTTTTTTATGCTTCAAATCGTCAAAGTTTCTATCTAACAACCTAACAAGAAAGACAATAGACGTGGAAATGACGGAATTTCTCAAAAGAGAACAATGGTTTAAATGGAGCGTGATGATGACCCTTCCAATAGCGCTCTTAATCTCTGGATTATTTTTCGTGTTATTCTTCCTCGCTCTGGACTTATCCTCAATTCTCAAGGCTATCATCTTATTTTTTGATCCAGAAGGTGAACAACTCGTTACCATGAGTAAAGTCCAACATAAACTAACAGAAGGGGGTACAATAACTCTCCTGGGAGGAGTCACCATCTTTCATCTTCTTTCGTTCTTTAGTAAGATTGCATCGGAATCAACAAAGGAAAATTAATTCTCAAAACATCCGGCAAAATGATGACGATGACGGAATGGAAATAGAGCATAAAACTCCCACGAAAGATTAAAAGAACCTTTTTTTGACTTAAGATAAGTTGGCCTCAGCCTCAGCAATCTTTTCTCCACATCAAGTTCCCAGCAAGCACGCACATCGAATTCCACAAATGATGAAATAGGACCATCCACGAGTTTAAAAAAGAAAAAACGAATGATGTGAAAAATCTCAAATTTCACGTCTTTTAGGATTAATCTTAAGTCGGCGAGATATCAGTCCAGTAACGATGACAAAAATGACAAGCAATAGGTCGAATCCAGGTGAAGATGTTGTTGCGGGTATTTCTGGAGTACCAGCACTTGTCGAGGTCGAAGTTTCCGAGGCATTATCGGATGATGACGTAGCCGTGGTCGTCTTGCTAGGGGTCAAAGACGTGCTCGTGTTCTCAGAGGAAATGGCAATATCAGCCACGACTTGATTTGTCACGTTGGCTTGAATGTGGTCACCACTAACCACTTTTTGGTAAGAAGGATAGCGACCCAAATAGACGGTACTACTAGAAGAAAAGCCAATAGAATTCAAGATTAATGATACAGGTAACTTGAATTCCACGTATCCGGACCAATCCACATAGAAATCGACACCGTTAGACACTGTAGTGATTACCAGTTCCAGAGCCTGATTTCCTTGATAATTAGCGCCAATAGTCAAGATAAGATGTCCAGATCGATGAGTCTCGTTGAATTCAATGAGCGTGCGATCTAGATGCGCTTCACCTGAATTAGAAAGATCAAGACTCACGAAAATGATGCTATCTAGATTGATATCCGCAACAAGGTCCAAGTGATTTAATACCAACTTGTCAATAACCTTGAAGAGGTTCTTGATGAAGAAATATGCAGTAGGGTTGATGTTAAACACCAATGGTGGAAGTCTGTCTCTAATAAGTTGCCACGCGTGTAACTTTACTGACGCACCAAGAACGTGCCCTAATATCGTGGTAGAGACCGATAAGTCAGTCACTTCGAGGTAAGCCTGACCGATCTTTTCATTTATCTTTCCAATGAGTTTATTTTCTATATCTTGAGAATCAATGCCTATCTCGGACAAAATGGACTCAATAGATGCCTTGGAAATGTTCACGGTTAGAGATCCCGAGTGTGACATCGTAAAATTCTTTTCCAAGTACCAGTACTTGATGTAAATCTCGTTAGTAAGAGCATAATCAAGAATCAAGTAGACAGTATCATCAAAGACTTGAATGCCATAATCGATTTGATAGGCGGTTCCAGGTGTCACTTGGGACGGTACTTGAAACTCCAGTCTTGCTT
>JAJRXH010000675.1 GCA_024276395.1 archaeon | reverse complement strand
GCTCATTTTGGTATCCTCATTAGTACCTGTGATCATTAACTCTTATAAGCGTTTTGATGCTCAAAAACACCTTCATTTTTGCCGATATTTTTGATGTCTGTTGATGTAACTTTGAAAAAGCTCTTGGTTAATTTCTCAAACAGATATTTTTTAAACATATCTGGAAAAATACTCATCTTGGAAAGATTGCGGAGTGTCGTGCTGATGAGTTCTCAAGATAATGTGGATGCGAATAAAGTCAATGCGGTCTTGAAGGAATTCGAGGCATCTTTGAAAAAGTACCAGCCAAACTTACCAGAATTAGCCCTCATCACGAAAAAGATTAATGAACTTTATCAACGAAATGTTCGCAAGAGAATGTATGTGCGACAGCGTTCCACGAATCGTAACAGGCCTGATGTTGTTTCCACTAAGAAATGGCGCAAAATAAAAATAGAATGAAAGATCTCGTGATGTTGTAATGGAAGGAAGGAGACGGTTGATAAATGTCAAAGAAAGATCTGTTTCTTAGAATCGAATCTGTCACACCAACCATGGCTGAGGAGCTAGCTGATCACTTCGGTTCTTTGGAAGAGCTGTCATTAGCTACACCAGGTGAATTAAGTCAACTTTTAGGTATTAAACTTTCACGTGCTGAGCTGATTTTAGCAGCAGTCCGTGAACATTTATCTATCATGCCCATATCGGCAGTTGAGTTACTACAAAAAGACTTGAACATACCCACCATTACCACGATGTCGCAAAATCTTGATGAAATTTTTGATGGAGGCATTCCAGTAGGAAGCATCGTGGAATTTAGTGGGTCTTTTGGAACTGGAAAGACACAAATTTCTCTTCAATTGTGCCTTACTGTTCAATTTCCTGAAGATATGGGAGGCATCAATAAAGGAGCTTATGTCATTGATGCTGAGGGTACCTTTTCGGCAAAGCGTTTGTTAGAGATGGCAACTGCACCTGATTTGCCCATTGAGGGAGGGAAACAGTTATTAAACAATGTATATCGAACACGAGCGTTGAATGCGGAGCATCTAATTGATTTAGTCCAAAATGCTGGTAAGATGGTGCGAGATAATGATATTGGCTTGCTGGTCGTGGATTCAGTTGCTTCTCACTTTCGTGCGGAATTTCTAGGAAAAGAAACCTTACCACAACGTCAACAGTTATTGATGAAACTTGCTAATCTCTTGCAACGATTGGCAGAAATACATCAAGTGGCAGTGGTCGTGACGAATCAAATTTTAGCAAATCCAGATGCCATCATCTCTAGCAGTACAGAGCCAGCCTTGGGATTTGCATGGGGTCATCGTCCAACTCATCGTGTTTTCCTGAGAAAAGCTCGTGGCAGCATGCGGGTAGCCAGAATTTTTGATTCACCTTACTTGCCAGATGCGGAAGCGATGTTTTACATCACTAGTTATGGCATTCGTGACAAGGACGTGGATAGAGGCGACTTGTCGCACGATTAAGAGTTAACCGTTTTTATTACTTGAAAAAAGGAAAAAATCTCATCCGTGGAAAACTTATTTATCACTCGACTCTATATTGTCTGTTCCAAGGTATTGTCGGATTAGATTTTTGTTAAAAGGTAAATGGTTCCCCAAGGATGGTCTTCGACTTTTATTCCCATTTGTTGAAGTTCATCCCTTATTGAGTCAGCTAGCTCCCAATTTTTATTCTTCCTAGCTTCTTGCCTGATGTTGAGCAATAATTTCACGTATGGATCGATTTTATCATTGGGTTGTGGGTTTATTGCCAACACGTCTGCTAAGGTCAAGAATAACTGGTAATCAGCTCTTAATTGTTCCAAGTTCTCCTCTTTTTTCTTTATTTTGGAGTTAAGGAAGCTGCTAAATTGATGGAGAACAGCAAGAGCTCGTGGTGTGTTAAAGTCATCATCCATTGCTTCTTCGAATTGTTGTTGATATTTTTTTGCTTCTTCTGATGGTTCTAGATCAGCATTCAGTGGCCCATTATTTGCTTGGAGATATGATTCCACAGCTTCCATGGTTCCTATTAATCGGAGATATCCTTCGCGTGCTTGTTCCATTGCTTGCTCCGAGAAATCCATGGTGGTACGATAATGAGCAGAAATTAGGTAGAATCTCGTGATTTCGGCACCGTACCTATCAATTACTTCTTGGGCAGTAATGAATTTTCCAGTAGATTTGCTCATTTTTTCTTTATCAATTGTTAAAAATGCAGAATGCATCCAGTATCTCACGAATTGTTTTCCAGTGGCGGCTTCTGATTGCGCCCGTTCGTTTGGATGGTGAAGAGCTATGTGATCCATTCCACCCCCGTGGATATCTAGTGTCTCTCCGAGATATTTCATGCTCATTGCTGAACATTCAATGTGCCAGCCTGGATATCCCCATCCCCATGGTGAGGGCCATTGCATGATATGTGACTTGTCAGCCTTAATCCATAGAGCAAAGTCTGCTGGGTGGTGTTTTTCTGGGTCATGCTCAAGTCGTTGATCACTTTTTAGCTCTTCAAGCTTAAGACCACTCATTTTGCCATACGTGGGAAATTTCTGCACGTCAAAATAAATTCCACGTGATGTTTCATAGGCAAATCCTTTTTTAATGAGTTTATTGACGAGTTCTATCATCTCGGGAACGTGTCCAGTGGCACGAGGCATGATGTTTGGTCGCTTGATTTTCAAGGCGTCCATGACTCGTAGATATTCTTCAATGTAATAGTCTGCTAGTTCCATCGGGTGTACTTTTCTTTCTCTTGCACGCTTGATAATCTTGTCTTCTCCTTGGTCAGCATCGTCAGTTAGATGTCCAACATCAGTGAAATTTTGGACGTGAATGACCTCATAACCTTTATATTGAAGGTATCTCTTGATTACATCCCAATTAGAATAGGTTCTAGCATGGCCAATGTGAGCATAATCATATACGGTTAGGCCACACGTGTACATTCGCACGACTCCTGGCGTGAGGGGTTCAAAGGGTTCTTTCTTTCTGGTGAACGTGTTATATATCATTAGGGGCATGTCACTGTCTCTCCTGCTATCTCTCCCACCTCCATTCATTTCTATGAATTATTTATATCATGCCAGTGAGGTAACTGGACACTCATTCACTGACCAAGAGGATGCACGCATCCTTTTTAAAGAGAGAACACAATGGGGACACGAAGTGAACGATGGTTTAAACGGTTATTTCAACGGGGGTTGTCGAAATGAACTTGAAATCAGTACAGAAAAGCCTAAAAGACACGTGGAATGTTTTTTTAACGGTAGGAATCGCGACTTCGGTCCTTGAATTTATGTTATTATTCTTGTATTATCGTGGAGATTCCTTCTTTTCGTCAATGCTTCCAGATACTCTCGAATGGTATTTGTATTTAGCAATTATCGGGATCGTGATTGGAGTAATCATTTCGGTCTTCAGTTATTTGTTGGTACGTTCTTCATCTCTTAAAGCTCATGAAGAACTTGAAAAATTGACTCAGAATGAAGAGTTATTACTAGAATTAGGTGAGAATGAACCTTTAAGCCTGACCAAGGGGGATGTAACTGTGGCAATATTGTTCTTTGCTCTTGGTGTGGTCATTTTGAACATACTTTTGGTTTTCACTCCCTTGAACATGGTCATTCGTGAGTCAAACTTGTTTCTGATGGGAGGACAATTAACTTATTTCTACTTGATCTTGCTGCTGGTTGCTGTTGGGGTTTCATTTTTGTTGTCACGGTTTTTACTTACCTTTCCACCTCTAAAAAATGATTCTGAATCCTCTGTCTCGTGAGTTAGGCTCTTCATTTACTTTATCATTTTTTATTTTCACGTTTCGTTTTTCATTTTCTTACATTGTTCTTTTGTTCAATCATTTTTTACTTATCTTTACTTGGATTGGTTAATTCTTGCGAACATGGTACTTTTTCTAATTTCTTCGAATGTCATGTGCTTTCTTATCTCCTTTCAAAATGATGCGTTTTATAAAGAGTGAAATATCGTTAAATACTTGAAGTAGTTAATTGGTAATAGCGTGTCATGCTTGCATGCATTAATCAATGACTAGGTGGATGAGCCATGTTTTTTGGTATTAGGGAGCCGACTAAGCATCATGTCGTAATTTTTTTTCTCTTTTTCTTTATTATTTCGGTTTTTGGTCTGTCTGCTTATCGAATTTTACCTCACGTTCTTCCACGATCTGATTTAAGTTCCACTGAATATCCATCATTATCATCAGTGGAAGTAAAGAGGCCTGACCAACAAGAGATGGGATTGGGAGAGCCAAGTCAAGCTGCCCTGGGGATGAATCGAGCATCACCAAGGTCATTTCCAGTGTCATCCCCGTTAGCCAAGATGATGAGGAATGCAGATTTTCTTAGGGCAGACTTAAAGATTCCAGCTAATGAACGCTTTTTCATTTGGGATTTTGGTAGAGATGGAGAGCCTTCCTTGAGGGTCGTATTACGATTTCGTAGTCTAGATGGGGTAGAAACTTTTTTGGAAGGATCAATGGTTTCTAGCCTTTCAATGAATGTAATCCAAGTGATCAAGAGTCCCTTTCCAATAGTAGAGTTGAGTGTTCCCTTTAATTATATAAGAGAGGCATATGGGTTATTCTCCAAGTTATCGTCATTACAATATTTTGAGCCCGAAGTGGTGTTGCGAGCTGCGACTACAGATGCTTTCGCTGTCGTTAACGATCCCATTACCCAATGGGGAGTGGAAGCAATTGGGGTTCCTCGTGCATGGTTGGTCACGACTGGATCGAAAAATGTGAAAGTTGCCATCATCGATAGTGGTGTTGATCTTGATCATCCAGATTTGCTCCCTAATCTTGGTTCAATAGGTCATGATTGGATTGATGGTGATGATGTACCTGATGATGAGAATGGGCATGGAACTCATGTGGCTGGCATTATGGCGGCAGTACTTAATAATTCATTGGGAATTCCCGGAATTGCTAATGTAACGTTACATGTGGAAAGAATTTTAGATCAGAATGGACAAGGAAGTCCCATGGACGCCGTGAAAGCAATGACAAATGCTGTAAAATCGGGCGCACGAATCATCACTGCAAGTTGGGGATCTTTTGGTTCTTCGCAGATTCTTAGAGAAGTTACGGACTGGGTTTACGGACAGAATGCCTTGGTTATTGCTGCCGCTGGAAATTATGCACGACAACGTGAATTCTATCCAGCAGCTTTTCCTAACGTGGTAGCAGTCTCGGCTATTGACTCTCGTGGTGCTTTTTATTCGTATTCAAATCGAGGAAATTGGATAGATGTAGCGGCACCTGGTGTCAGCATTACCTCTACCATTCCCGGGGGTGGATATGGAAATAAAACAGGGACTTCGATGGCAGCACCACATGTGACTGGCGTTGCTGCACTTGCATTGAGCTTGATGCCTGAACTTACTTCTCGCGCTCTGATGAATTTACTACGGATGGGAACGGATGATTTGGGAAGTATTGGAAAAGATCCCTTTTTTGGTTATGGTTTAATCAATGCTAGCAAGGTCATTGAGATAATTCACCAAAAAGTGTCAACTGCTTTGTTAGGTCTGCTCACAACAAATCCCTCAACACCTTTTATTGGTGAGCAAGTTACCATTTCATTAGAACTTTATGATGTTGGCCTTGATGACTTGAGGAACCTACAAGTTTCAATTGAGTTAGAGGATGGCACGATCGTTCGACAATTTTCTGACGTGAGCATCTCTCG
>JAJRXH010000674.1 GCA_024276395.1 archaeon | reverse complement strand
GTTTAGTTTTTTACAATCTTGCTCACGTGTTCGTGGAATATTTTGGAAAAGGATGATTTTTGAGTGGTTCGCTAGATCTTAACATCCATTTTGCCATCTGTCTTTGCGAATCCTATATAATGAGCACGGGCGGTCATCCTTCGGAAAGTATTTAAAATTCAGAGTGTCAGCATTTCATGAAATATTGCCTCAAGGCGGGGGTAGCTCAGCCTGGGAGTGAATTCTCGCCTCTAGGATTCACCAAGAGCGCCGGACTGAAGATCCGGGTGTCGCGCGTTCAAATCGCGCCCCCCGCACCATCTTAATTTTGTTTTCGTTCTTTTTTTGCTGGATTATTCTGTGGTGTTCACTTCAATTCATTTTCTTTCGGACCTGCTTCATTTATCACGTTATGTTATTATGTACTGAATAATCCGCTGGAGTAATTCTGGCTTTATGGAATAAAACAAGTTAAATTACTGAATTATTCGTCATTCTTAATCGTCAAATAGAAGTATGTATATTGAATTGCTGAAGTACTAGCAAACTTTTCGTCCATTTCGCAGACATTCATTGAACTTGTAAGAAATGGAAGAAGAGTTGAGCCATCTTCTGGTGGTGAAAGGAGACATCCTGACAGAAGAAAGTATGATCTCTTTTATAAGACCGCATCTAAGAGAAATTGAGATCATGAAATGAAACAAGCAAAACCTTACCTCATGCTCATTCTACAAGAGTGCAATTTTCTCATTGAGAAATCTGCCCATATCAATCATGATGATTTCATTAAAAATCCTGTCTTGACACGTGCTTTAGTTAGGAGTTTAGAGATAATAGGAAAGGCTGTGAAGAACTTACCAGGGGATTTCAGAGAACGATACTCTCATGCCCCATGGAAGAAAATAGCCGGCATGAGAGACAAGCTCATCCAAGCATTTTAGAGTGAACTACAGAATTGTCTGGAAAACGGTAAAGAAAGACATTCCAAAACTCAAGGTGCAAGCGAATGAAATATTAAAAAGGGAAGGAGAGAGAACCATGTACATTGAGAAACTTGCCAGAAAGATGAAGAGACACCACGATATCTGCTCATGCATCCCATCCACACGCATCACAAGTCTCGGCTCTTCCAAGACTAACGAGGGGAAATCCGATGTACCGGCGTGACAACGTGTGAAAAGCCTTTAAACACATCAAAAAATTATAAAAATGGAAAGATAAATGGATAGCGGGGGATTAGATGTGTTGAAGGCAAGCAAGCAAGCAAGCAATAATTACATCAACACGATAAGATCAGCATTCATCAGCATTCTCATGATATTAAGTGCAAATATGATAATTTATGGAATGAGTCCCGCTAATGTCGTGATGGCTCCTCATTGTATTGAAGAAAACTCCTGCCTAAACCAATTGCCAAGCCACTTGTCAAGTCAGACCATCCACGACCAATCTCATGTCATGTTTCACTCTCCAGATTACCAAGAAAGCACCCACGGTATGTCATCATTAATCCTCCCATCACGCAGCGGAAAAGTCACCGAAACTAACAATATTAATTCGTCTGACCAAGGATATGCTGCCTCCAATAATGCTGTTTCACCAGCGTCCCCCTCAACTACCACTTCCACGACCAATTCTTCTATCATCACCGATGCGACCAAAGGAACCGTCGCGACACGAAGCAGTAATGCCAATGACAACATCATCACCGTGAAAGGACGGCTCTTGTATCTTGACGAATTCGATCAACCACGACCAATTCTCAACGCCAAGGTAATTCTATGGGAATTCGATTATATCCTAGGACAAACATTGTGGTTCAATTGGGGTACCACGTTTACGAACAGCAACGGCGAATTTACTTTTGCAATCAATTATTACAAGGATGGACGGTATGAAGGCGGGCCGGACATCGCCATTGAAGTCATCCCCACGAATGATCATGTTTCAATTTTGTTGGATGCCGTCCCACTACATTACAATCCGAACCGCGACTATTCCGTGATTTTTGGACCATTTAACAACATTCCCAAGAAAAATTGGACTCTACCACCCACTCAAGGTGTCGACGGCACCCTCGTCACGGACGATACTCATCATTATTGGATCGGAAGAGATTCCATCCCACTAGATGAATTGAAAGCGGCGTGGAGACTCTACGGCCATGCCATGAGAGGCATCACGTTCTTGAAAACAATGACTGGCTACGTGCCAAAATACTTCGAAATATTCTTC
>JAJRXH010000673.1 GCA_024276395.1 archaeon | reverse complement strand
GCTTAGAATATATCCCGAAAAAAGTGATTCTTTATGCCCCCACATATCGTCCGACACATAGGACAAAGTTCTTCCCCTTCAAAGAGATGGATTGGGCTAGGCTTGACAAGTTGATGACAAAACATCAAGCCCTACTCATTTTGAGAGGACATCAAAATGACTTTCTGACTAGCAAGAAAAAAGATCAAGAAAACAGTGATCAGTGGAAGAAAAATGTTCTCAACAAATCATGGGCTTTAGTACTTCATCAGAGTATGCTAGATGATGTTACAGAGATTCTTCATATAGTTTCACTTCTGATCACAGACTATTCAAGCATATTTTGGGACTTTCTCCTATCAGACCGTCCAATGATGTTCATTCCATACGACCTAGAAGAATATGAGAAAACTGTCGGCTTGATGTACCCATATGATCTGGTCACTCCAGGACCGAAGGTTCTAACAGGCAATGATTTTCTAAAATCCTTGGAAGCAATCCTAGAAGGAAGAGACTATGAAGTTGAGAAACGCAAACTAATCAAGAATTTATTCATGGAAACTCAAGAACCCAAGGCTAGAGAGAAAATCTTTGAAGCGATAAGAAAAAGCCTTTAGAAATATAATAGAGAGCAAGGTGTTCTACATTTCTTGAGAATCACTTGTCCCTCTTACAAATGCTCATTGTCTTCATTGTCAAATACTCTAGACGACCTAAGATAGTTCTGTAGCTGAGACTTTATCAGCTGAAGATCCGCATGAAAATCCATTTCAGCCCAGAGCTCAAGAGGAACATAATACGGCCTTACATTGTACCCTCTATCAATTGATGCTTGGATGCTTGCTTGCCAAAACCATTGCAAAGCCTCTGGCTTATGCATGATGTCATGCATAACCCGACAATATTTTTCCCTTGTTTTCCCCTTGAACAATGCCATTCCAACCGACTCTGCTGTCGCTTGCTCGGGAGGAATCTCTTTGCTGATCCGCACGACTCGGTCATTCTCAACTTTGAGCTTCATTTCCTCCCATTCAAACTGTTGTTTCTTACTCGCTGCAACCCAGATCCCGTCATCTTCAATCTCGGCTAACTCTCGAATGACGCTTTTGTGGTAAATGTCGTCCCCGTCCACAACAATGAAATCTTCGTCAAAATAATGCCTACCCATGTAGAGACTGGCCAAATTATTTGCAACCTCAAAAAATGGATTAAACTCGACCCGGATTGGCATGGGGTATTTTTCTTCTTTTATCCACTGTTTCACTAGATTTTCAATTTGGAAACTCCGATAGCCGGTTATCAGGATTACCTGGGTAGGGCTAATCTGTTGAATCGCGTTTAACTGGGTTTCTAGCAAGCTCTGATTGGGCTTAATCTCAATGAGGCACTTAGGAATTTCCCTTGTTAAGGGGTATAGCCTGGTTCCCTTTCCAGCGGCTAAAATAATAACGTTCATTCATGATAAATTATGCCCTTTAGTTTATTCTTAACTAAAAGAGGTTGGAGAAAAAACCCCTACACCTTGCATCAACAAGAGGCGTCAAAAATCACGGATTGAAAAAGATACGAGAGGAATAGACAAAGCAGGAGACAAGGAACATGGGAACGGTCGCACAAACGGTTACAAACAAATGATTAATCAATTAATAGATATCGACCTTACCATAAAGAAAGTAAAAGCAATTATTGGTCTAACAGCATTTATTACACCAGCGCTTAAGACCTTGTCAGCTTGGAAACGGACTTGCGCCCTAATTTATGGGTACCTAGTCTGTGAGATCCCGCCTGTATGAGAAGCGCAATAAGAAGCCCCCATAGGACTTCGTTCCCCTCTCCATCATATTTCAAGTTGTTTCTGTTTCTTGATCTTAAATTCTATGAATGTTAGATGTTTTAAT
>JAJRXH010000672.1 GCA_024276395.1 archaeon | reverse complement strand
TTCAGAGTCGTCCACCAGGCATTTATTGCTTCGTGTCTGAAGTGTTTTGGCATCTTTAGCTTGCTAAGCATGATATGATCTGGTGAAAGCATTGAAAAAGAAAACTTAGAATTTTCTGACACGTTTCATTTTATTGTTTTTTAAGAAAGTAGTCTCTGGCCCATTCATTACAATTAAGACATACCATCTAGGTGTTAATGTTTCCTTTCTAGGTAAGATAAATTATTTGAAGGATGTCTTCAAAAGGAAACGTGGTTCCTAATAGTTTTTTGATCCATTAGATTTCATTTATGACGAGCTGACCCTTTATGAAACTGATGAAAAGCATCACGGAAAAAAAGTGCGATCGTTGTCAAAAGACCATACCGAAGAAAAGTCGATATTATCGCGTGTTTCCAACAAAAGATGGCATTGAATACCGTGGCATCAAGGTTTGTTGTCAAGCCTGTCGGCAAGAGATAGAATGGCAACGGGTCGTGAATCGTGCATCACGGGTGCTAGAAGAGAATCTTTTCAAGTTTTTACGGGGGGAAGATGTGGGTTTTCACGTGATCTTCCAAAGAATGCTTTATCGTGTTCGTTCTCTAGATTTACGGAGTTTTCATGAAGAAACAAGAATCATTAAATTGCTGGTAACGAATTACTTGACGTTGCTATTATCAAATCTTGAGCAAATTTTACGAAAGACGATCGATGAAGATGTTCAGTCATCCCTGGTTTCTGCTTATTCAATGCGAGCTGCGTGTTTTATCATAAATGAAATGTTACAAATTCGAGTTCAATTTCCACGATCCTGGGAGCAATTTAGAATTGAAAGGCGTCAATACTTTTTACGATCGTGGAAACGAACTGAAGAAGATCGAGAACCATTGTTGGGCCGGCTACTGGGTGCTTTAAGAGAAGTGTTCATCAGTCCGGGAACTAGCAGAATGGAGGGATTTTCAAAACTAACGGAAATTTGTAGGCAAATGACCAGGAGGACTGTTTCAGAGCTCACGGAGCCACGATTACCTCTTGAAGACGATAATGTGGTCTTGAGGGCACGATGGACCCAGAGATGGCTGGAAATTGCATGTGAGTATCTTTCATGTTGGAGTTTCATTGGAGCAATGTTATCGCTTTCTGAAGAAGATCGAGAACAGATATTGAAGGAAATGGAACAGGTCAAATCCATCGCTAAAGAAATCTTGTCAGAGCTATTATCCAAGTTAAGGGATGTTGATGATCGTTATGATTCCCAGTTAGCTCAAGTGATTTTAGAGTTGTCGGGACATTTAGGACTGCGCGGCGAAATGGGACAAAAGTTGGATGAAGTTCAAGTGTTCTTGGTGAAGAAGATCATCGAAAATGCATTGATTCTCGAGGAAATCGAAGATCTCGAGCAGCGTTTTCCCCTTCTATCTAGCGAACGGTGTCCATTAGAACTCAAGACTTTGTTACAGCAGCATCGTGAATCGTTGCGCTTGCAACAGATTCGAGATGAGGCAAAAAAGCAATTGACATTGTTAGAAGAAATTGTAAGGGAAGAAGAATGGTGGCCGGTAACGGTTGAAAACCGGCTTCTTAATTGCCTGTTAGAGCTTCCAATGAACGAACAAATGGAGATCGCCCAGACCATGGTCAATCTTTTCCAAGAATTTTCTGAAAGGGTCAAGTTGACCGCCGAAGAATTTTTAGAGAGATATCCGGAATTACAACATGACACTAAGATCGTTCCAGTAAAATTAGTTGATGATACTGGAGTTGGCGTTCTTTTAGCATTTGATCATCAGAGAGGCCGTTGGCGTCCTGCTTGGCAGTGGGAGGAACACGATTTATTTCCGGACGCTCGATATAAGGCTGAAAGACATTCTAATCGAGGGTCAAGTCAACATCTTGGAAAAAAATGGGAATTAGAGGGGAAAATGCCCGTGGGTGCCTTGTTAATGATTTCATATCCATCAGATGAACCAGTGCTTTCAGAGAGCACGAAATCTCCAGTTATTGATAAAAATGACGAAGATGGTGACCAATCATCAATTACGAAACCAGAACAAAGTTCAAGTTCAAGGAATGATCTTGATGGAAGTTTT
>JAJRXH010000671.1 GCA_024276395.1 archaeon | reverse complement strand
TTGCCTAACTCACGTTCCATGTTCTTTTGTAACTGGTCGAACTTGTTTAATTGTTTCTGGAGATTTCTTGTCTCCTCATCCATTGATTTGATTTCCTTGGTGATGACTTCAAGTTCCTGCTGTAAGTGTTCTTTTTGTGATAACAATGCTGTCATTCTATTTTGTAGTGATAACAAGTCGTTTCTAATCTTTTTCCCGTCTTCATCAAGTAGCTTGATTTGTTTTTGTATCTTGACTTTCTTGGTGCGGAGGTTCCTGATGAGTTTTTTAATTTCAAGCATTCGTGATCTGGAAATGGCCAAGGAACTCTTGATGGTTTCCAATCGTGCTTTTTTTGATGCGAGGTTCATAGTAACGTTTTCCACGGTTTTAGAAAGATCTTGTAATTTTTGTGTGAGTTCTGCGTGATGTTTTTTCAAACTTATTAATTCGTGCTCCAAGTTTTCGAGCTTGCCTTTTAGTAAGGGAAGTGTCGATCGTAGATCTTTTTTTCTTCTCGACAGTTCTTGGAGTTTTGCAAAGATCATAAGATGTTCGATTTCCTTAAGTCTCTCAATGAGTTTCTTTTTTTCAATGAATCGATGATGCATCTGTTCTAACACATCTATATCTGATGTTTTTCGTAAAACTTCTTCTTCTACTCTTTCTAAATCTTGATTGAACTCGTTAACTTGTTCTTGCGTGGAGAGAATTTGTGCTCTCACTTGATCTAGTCCCGTGGCAAGCTCAAAGGTTTGGAGAAGATCAGAGGGTTTCAAGCTTGAAAATTTCGTGATGTTTCCTTGTGCAACCATCACGAAGGGGTTATTGACGTTAATCCCCAGTTTTTGGCAGAGTTTGTGAATTTCGCGTTGATTCGTTCGCTTGCCATTGATCTTGTATGTTGAAGTTCCTTTTCTCGTGATGCTTCGCGACAGGACGATTTCTTCGCCTTCGGGAGTTGATAAGGTAAGTTTAACTGATGCCTTGTGCTTTCCCCACGTGATGAAGTCAGACCACTTTGAATAACGATCATGTTTTTCTGTTGATCCAAGAACGAACTGGATAGCATGAAAGATGGAAGATTTTCCACTACCATTCATTCCCACGATGACAGTATATCCTTCCTTGAAATGAATGACCTCATTTCCAAAAGTCATGAAGTTTTGTAGCTGTATTTTTTTCATCATCGTCTTAGCAGTCGTTTTTGTCTCTCTAACCATACCTTGGCCTCCTCCAGTTTTGCAATGGCAGCTTCATGGTCTTCGTGAATGAGAAAGGGAAACATCTTGATCACTTGTTTCTCTTTTTCAGTTAATGATGCACCATCATTCCAGTGGTCAATGGCAGAACGAACGATTGAAAATGGAAATCGTGAAAGAATTGACTGGTAAAAATCCCGATCGTAATTAACAAGAATGAATGGAGACCCACTTAGTTCTTCTTTCGTGGTGTTATTTCCACCAAGAGAGGGTACAATCTTTCTCATTTCTGAGTGATATATCGTGCCTTGCTGCTGTGGTTGATCGAAGAAATCGCTTACTTCA
>JAJRXH010000670.1 GCA_024276395.1 archaeon | reverse complement strand
AAGAAAGAGTTGTTGTTTTACGAGACTTAAGTCAGCTTTAATTTCTGGAAAAGGAGTGGTTAATAGTTTTTCAATGTCAACTTGTTGAGTGATTCTCCAATCAAGTCCTAATGATCCTATCATTCCCAGTTCTTGTGCAATAAGGTCAGCTGCCTGATCAAATACGATTTCTAGTCTCGTGCGGATGACGAAAGCTTCTTTCACGCGGTCTTCAAATTGTCCAATGCTTAACAAGCGGTCAAAGTCTCCATACGCAATTCGCAAGGCTTTCATCAATTCATGTTTCAAGATCTTTAACTTGGTGAGTGCATCCTCAGTGGAACGTGCTCTTCTAATGGTATCCCGAGCCAATCTTTGCGCGGCTAAGTTAAGCATATTCATTAGGACAAGATTTCCCACGGGGACTTCGGCATTAGCAGCCCATCGTAAAAATACTCGTGCCTGGCGTGAATCAATTATCTGTGTGAATTCTGGCGGATATATCTCTTGAAGATTACTAGATTCTTCTTGAAAGATTCCTATCAACCTTTCTTGTTCTTGCTTCTCTTTTTCTGTCAAGTATCTTCCTAGTTGTCCGAAGAATCCTTCAAAACAGATGTCAAAGACCTTCGTGAATTGCATTGATTTTATCATTGTTGATTTCAATGCTTGCTTGAGTTTGATTTTATCTTGATATCCAACGAGTGCAACTGCTCTTTTTGCATCAATGAGTTCAGAAATGGAGACGGGAACTCCTGATGATTGTAACACGTGGTAAAATTGTTCTATTATTCCCATTAGCACCACGTTTCTTGCATTTATTGTAATTTAGTGTTCTTGAGGAGTTCCTCCACCCGTTGAATGTCTTCTCTATACTTCAAGAGTACATTTGCTGTTTTTTGATAGTTTTCGAGGGTGATTTCTTGGATTCCTAGATGGATTAGGGCTTTTGCCCATTCGATGCTCTCTGAAATGGAAGGAATCTTTTTCAAGTTAGGAAGTTCTCTTATTCTTGCTACTAGCTTGGTAATGTCTTTAAGGAGTCGTTCATCGGCTCGTGGTCCACAATGGAGTGATATGATCTCTTTTTCACGTTCCGTGCTGGGAAAATCAAGATACAAGTAAAGACATCGTCTTCGAAGCGCTTCAGTGAGGTCTCTCGTGCTATTACTCGTGAGAAAGACGAGCATGTCATTCTTTTGTTGGAAAGTTCCCAATTCTGGAATCGTGATTTGCTTTTCTCCCAGGGCTTCGAGCAAAAAAGCTTCAAATTCTTCATCGGCTTTATCTATCTCATCGAATAGAAGAACTGTAGGTTCATCCGAGGTCATAGCGGAGAACAACGGTCTTTTGATAAAAAATTCTTCACTAAAAATGGAATCTATATCTAGGGAGTCAGATAACCCCCTTCCCCGCGTTAGTTCGATTTTTAAGAGTTGCTTCTTGTAGTCAAATTCACCAATTATTTGTTCAACCGTGATGCCTTCATAACATTGAATGCGATAGAGTGGTCTTTGCAGAGCATTGGCCGTTGCAATTGCTAGTGATGTTTTGCCGGTACCAGCTGGTCCTTCAACTAAAATCGGCTTTTGCAAGGCAAGTGCTAATTGTAAGGTAGTTTCGATTTCTGGATTCACGATGTAACCATGTCGTTGTAGCATTTCTCTGTCCAATACGACAGTGGACATTATTAAACACTCCTTTTTCGCTAATTGGTCACGATACGTTTTTCGTGATGGTTCATTTATGTTGTGCTGTTATCAATCGGAAAATTACAACATCTCCGGTTGATCACTTGTTTCCAAATGAAGCCATTTTTAAGAATGAGAAGTACTTCTCGCTAGTAGTTATGTTGTTCATCGTGACTGGCTTAGAAGTAGACCTTAAAAAAGGAGAACGAACGAATGGAAAGGAATTTCGGGGATTTTCTTGTTATCAGTTGGGAGGAAGGTTCAAATTATGTTTACTGGCCATGGCCTGGGAGCTGCTATTGCAACAGTGGCGGCAGTGGATGTGAGGCGGATGCTTGCACATCCAGTCTCTTTGTGTACGTTCGCCAGTCCAAAAGTTGGTAATGCTACTTTTGTTTCGCCATTTCAAGAACTAATTTCAGTTTCCTATCGTTTAGAATTACCTAGTGATCCAATACCGTCACTTCCCTTTGTGGGCTTTTCACACGTTCCACTTCACATCTTGTTTGATGAGATTGTCTTTTTCGAGTTACTCCTATTTTTGATGATCGTGTTACGGAAATGGTAAACGAAGTAACGAACGTGTTTTTCGGGAGGGCCCATGGAGTCCATCATCATTTCAATTATCAACGGGTTCTCAATAAGTGTCTTTCAATTATCAACGGGTTCTCAATAAGTGTCGTGATAGTGTCGTCATTGTTCAAGGAGATACAGAAGGCTAAATGGTTCCTTTAAGGCTGTATTTAAAATGAAAAGAGAGAAAGAGTTCAGGTAGAAGAACCTTTATTTTCCTTGATAGGGCTTGAGGTAGAACGTGATGAATTGGAACGGAGAAAAGATCATGACTAACTTGAATAAGAGTGGGATTATAGAAAATTCTTTCGTTCGTTTCGTGATCGTGAGTTTAGGCGGTGTGGTGCTCAATTATACCTTATATTACATCTTCACGAGATTATTAACTATTCCTTTAGAATATCTTGAGGGGAAAACTTTTCCCTTGATTGGAGCCTTTAAATTTTATCATTACACGTTACTTGCAGAGTTTTGGGCCATTCTGATAGTACTTGTCTATAACTACTTACTAAACAAGTATTGGTCTTTCCAGGAGAGAATCGATCAGCATTTCATTCCACAATTTACCAAATACGCGATCGTTGGTGGCAGTGGTGTTATTGTCAACTTGGGAACGCTAGCTCTCCTCCAATTAGCCGGTTTTCACGATCTCTTGGCATTAGCCTTTGCTCTGGCTTTATCCATCATTAATAATTACATCTGGAATTATTTTTGGACGTTTCGAGTGCCTGAAGCGAAAAATGTATCGAAAAATGACAAGGATGTATCCATGCCACTTTCGTCTCCTGAAAGTGAAATGCGTTCACCAGAACATTCTGTTACTGGCCTCTTAGAATGAACTTATGAAGGTTTGGATCAATGAAACCGGCAATTTGGTGGAAAAATGTTATTAAGTCGGCATTAACATATCCAAAAATTAATTATTTTGAGTTTTCAGGTGAATCTTTTTTATCTTGGCACCATCTTAAACGGGCAGCCGTGCTGCTCCTTTTCGTGGAAAAATCTCCAGACCGACCCCCGATTCTGATATTTACCAAGCGTTCTGAACTGGTGAATTCTCATCGAGGTCAAATGTCATTTCCGGGAGGGGGATTCGATCCTGCAGAGGATTCTGATCTAGTGGCTTGTGCGTTGCGTGAAGCTGAAGAGGAAATCGGCATATTACCAGAACAAGTCGAAGTATTGGGAGATTTTGAGGAAATAATCACAACCAGCCAGTATTGGTTGACTCCGATCGTGGGTTGGATGGAAATTGTCCCTAAATATAAAATAAATCCCATTGAAGTCAAACGTGTCATTGAAATACCCGTTGATTGGCTTTTCGATCAAAAGCGTAATATTCTCAAGTTGCAGGATTTTTATCGGAATGGAAGGACCTTCAATACCTTCTTCTTCCCACCATACGATGGGGAAGTGGTTTGGGGTGCCACGGCCTCCATTCTATTGAGATTGTTTCATCGTGTCGAACGCTTTCTGAAGGAGAAAGGTCTTTAACTTCTCCATTTTGGTGATTCTCTGCACCAAACTTCGGCGCATTTAGGATTTGGAAGGATCTTTCCCTTGAAAAAATTATAATTACGGATGTCTAGTCGGTAGTAATTTCCAATTGGCAGTGTTTCAAGGCTTTGATCTTT
>JAJRXH010000669.1 GCA_024276395.1 archaeon | reverse complement strand
CATCATTCGTGTTACCATCCAGTCACGTTCAAGGAACTGATTCGTGGGGTGACGTGAATGCGCTAAAGAGTCAGTTCTGACCTGAAATAAAAAAGTCGGGTCCCTTACAGTATTGGTCAATGCCACGCTCACCATGTTACTGAGAAAGATCATTCCAGCCGTGAAGATCTGTTTCCCCACGGAAAGACCATCCATTTACGGAATTAACATTTCACCAAATCTTCGCACCATCATGGCGGACGGTTCAATCGAACTAATTCTTGATGTGAGGACCATGTTATCTTCTCCCCAGCCCGTGATGAGTGCCGTGCTATCCACGTTTGGAGACTTGCCCGGGGTCAACATCGAATTGAAAGAGAGTTATTCAGCTCTCCCCGTCATCTAAAAGATGTTTTTAAAAAACCACTCGTTCCTTTAAATACTCCAAGGAGAAGTGAATGACTCTCAAGTAAAAGACCTTCCTGGATACATGATTATATACGAAGGAGGATGAACCCTTGGTTCAAGCATTACTCTTGACCATGGAACAACATGGCGAAACTACCATTCCAGTTGAACGAGGGGGAATAACAGATTACCGATTTTTCTCGCCACTAGGAATTCCATGAGTTGAAATCGGAGTTACCAGCGGAAACGTGCATGGCCCCAAGGAATTCGTGGACTTGAATTCCTTACGAACGTTGCCATCCATCTATCTCGGAATTGTCAAGAATCAGGCCTCCTTCCTTCCATGATCCACTTGCACGAAAGATAAGAATTATTTAAATACCGACAGAAATCTCCCCCGAGGAGGTTTTTTTCATGACATCGATACCTACACGCCAGGGCCTTAACTTGCTATTCGTCATGATGCTGTTTTTAGGAATGCTTTTTGCTCAAGGCGTAACTAACTCAATGAGTGATCATCCGGCGTTAATCATTACTCAAGCAAACACCTTGGATATCACTTCCATTAGCGTTACCACTCCCATTCAAGCAACAAAGCCTGCTCCTTCATTTTCACGACAATCAGTGAACTTGTTGTATCCAGACCAATACCATGGGATGGCAAAGCTGGAAGAAGAATTATTGCTACTCAATGAAACATTCCCAGATCTTGTTGAATTAAAAGTAATCGGCCATACCTGGCAAAATCGATCCATTTGGGTAATGATCATCACGAATGAAGAAATACCAAACACTCAGAAATCGAACATCCTTCTCGTTGCAGAACATCATGCTAGAGAGATCATCACCACGGAGGTCTCTCTTCGGTTCATCCTTGATCTGCTCAACAATTTTGCCACTAACCCAGATGCACAGTATCTCCTTAATCACATCGTGATCCACTACATTCCCGTGCTAAATCCAGATGGATATGAGGAGGTCGTCACGAATGAACACTACTGGCAAAGAAAAAATGGCCGACCCATTGATGATGATGGTGACGGACTAGTGGATGAAGATCCCCTTGATAATCCAAACTTCTGTGGATATTACGGATGTTCAGGCACGGACAATGATGGTGACGGACTAGTGGATGAAGATCCCGTGGGAGGAGTGGATCTCAATAGAAACTACGACTTCCATTGGGGAGATTGTCCGTCATCATCCACCTGCAATGGAGACGCTGACGAACCAACATCCAGCCAAACATACCCTGGGGATGGCCCTTTCTCTGAACCAGAAACACGTGCCTATCGCGATTACGTGTCAAACTTGACCATCGCCGCAGCTCTTTCCTATCATAGCGGGACCAATGCCACCTTGTTCCCATGGGGATACCCAGGCCTTGGTGCCCCACCAGATCAGCCCATCTTCGACACCATCCGAGAACAACTCAAGTTCTACCTTCCGCCAAGCTATTGGACTGGAAGCGTGGGCTATGGGGTTGCCGGCGAATGGGGAGATTGGCAATACGCCACACATGGAACCATCACGTGCACGATTGAGGTATATGGAAATGACGACGCTAATGACATCTATCATCTTTTCAATCCTGATCCAAGTGGCATCATCCCATTACACGAAGAACTCATTGATTTTGAATATTATTGGTTAAGCCTTGCGCCCATCCTCAATACAAGCATCGAAATTGGAAAAGACAAAGAGCTTCACGTGCGTGTTTCAAACTTAAGTCCAGCGTTGTCCACGTTCGATGACATCAATGCAACTTTCACCGTGCTTTCTGGGCCAAGCATTAACGATGTGAACATCATTGCCTTCAATCCCAATGCTTCCCAGGCCATTCCAGCTTCCACGACAACTGAATATTTCGTCGTCGTCAAAGCCGCAACCTCAGGAACTTACACGCTAGAAATAACCATCGGAAATGAATGGACTGGAAGATTCGCCTACCAAGTCCAAGTGACCTTAGGGAACGGAAGCCTTGAAACAAATGATAATCTCTCCACGACAAGCAACAACAAGACTTCAGAAGCGCTTCCAACGGGAACAGTCACCAGTTTCTATCATTACCTTGTCTTGTTAAGTCTTGGCACCATTCTCATCGTAAGACGACAGGCAAGACGGAAGAATGACCGAAAATCTCGTGGATGACAATAAAAAATGAACTGGATCTTCATCCTCTCATCCTCTCTTTTTCTTTTCTGAATATTTTCTTTCTCCGATAATTTTTCTTTCTCCGATAATGATGACTCACTCATATCTCCGTGCCGAGGAGAGTTATAATGAGGAATCGATTCTCAAGCCAATTCCCTTTTATGCGGTAGCAGAAGACGGTCATTCGATCATGAATGAAAAACCGTTTACTTGAATGACATGCGGGAGGAAGCGCGAACTCATGACTCTAAGATTCCAGCAACGAATCACCCACGTGTTACGAGAGCCTACCACGAAAGACCTTTCACTATTAATCTTCATCGTGCTAATTACGACATCGGCAGGAAGCATCGTGATTCCCTTGTTCGTAGGGCTACGACGCCACTACCAGCAGAATGCCATCGGGTTCATTGAAGCAGCCTTCATGTTCTTGAGCACGTTATCGATGATTGCCTGGGGAATCGTCACGGATCGCGTCAAGAACCGAAAACCCTTGTTTTTATTGTTTTTTTCTGTATGGACGATTCCATCTTGGATGTTAGGACTGATGCAACCCTCCACGCTCGTGGGCTATGCGACATTAAGGCTAATCATGGCTCTTGGCGTGGGAGGAATGTATCCACTCGTGATTTCCTACCTAGGGGATCTCATCCCACCGTCTCACAGAAGCACGTTGTCTTCACTGAATGCCATCGCAATTCTCATTGGCACGGGTCTTGGAATCCTCATCGGCGGCATCACGGGAGAAGAGCAAGTATTTCGTCCATTCATCGTGCTAGCCATGTTAGGAACCTTAGGACTACTCCTCACCATCACGTCTTTTGTTGACCTCCCAAGAGGATTTGTCGAAAAGGAGGTACGATCAGCCCTTCAACAAGGCATGATCTACCAATTTGTCTTGAACATGGACAACATTCGGCTCATTTTCAGGCAGAAATCGAATTATTTTCTCTTATTTCAAGGATGGCTTGCACTCATTCCCTCTGGAATGTTAACCTATTATCTCGTGGCCTTCTTCTCAGACACGAACAACGGAGGACTCGGATATCCCCTCGTCGTGGCGACCTTTCTCGGTCTTGGTTTTGCCTCTGGACGGTTTTTCGGGTACCTGTTCTTTGGGTACCTGGGGGATAAGGCCAAGCACGTTCATGAAAGTGGCCCTGTCATCGTGGCCACGGTGTCCACTTTCATTCAAGCACCATTACTAATATTTTCATTCTTCTTTTTCACGCCTCACCCATTTCATCAAGTCAAGAACCTTGATTTCAGTGACCTTCTTAACTTGATGGCCAGCATTTTCACCCCAAATCTTCTCACCTTCGGTGCATTACTCTTCTTGACAACGTTCTGTGGTGCGGGATCTGCACCCAATCGACAGGCCATCATGTACGACGTGAACGTTCCAGAGACGAGAGCTGTCATGTCTGGACTATATTCCCTCATGGATCAAGTTGGACTCTCACTGGGCATCATGCTGGGTAGCATCCTCATCGGGCAATGGGGCTATGGAATGGCCTTCAGCGTGGCGACGATGGGATGGATCTTATCTGCATTCACGTGGGCACTGGCAACCTTCACCTATCCACGAGACCAACACGCTATGCACGAGATTCTATCACGACGGTTAAAACCAAGTAAATGATGATGCATCTCATCACTTCATTTTCACCAAAAGGTACGAGAATCCCCATGATCGCACCATCTAGCGAACACCTCTCGATGGTAATGATGAAAGCCAAGGGCAATCATTCCTCCAATGAGTCGAATGCCAAATAGGTTAAACGAAGGGCCAAATTCTAAATTAAGGATGAAAAAAACAGAAATAACAATTGATGATGGATGAAGCTACCATCAACAAGAAATAAAGTTTTACCATGCTCCCTGACAGTTTTTAGAGAGGGAGAAGAGGTCATCAAGATGTAAGGCAGATGACATTCTAAAGTATAAAGCTTCCCTAGGAAAGATAACGAGAAAAAAATACTCACGAATCAAGAGGAGACCACTACACGGGAGAAGATCAGATGTCTTTCAACGATTTAACTCCGATGTTAAGGCAGTATTATGAGATAAAGAAACAACATCCAGATGCCATTCTCTTGTTTCAAGCCGGCGATTTTTTTGAAACTTTCGACGAGGATGCCGTGGAAGTGTCTAAAATACTTGGAATTGCACTTACCAGTAGAGCTGCTGGCGGTAACGGAAAGAGAAGACCACTGGCAGGCATTCCCGTGACATCATTAGAGCAATACCTACCAGCACTCGTGAAAACTGGACGAAAAATCGTCATAGTAGAACAGCTGGAACCGCCCCAGAAAAACAAGCTCGTGAAGCGAGGTGTCACTCGCATCATCACTCCCGGCACTGTCTTTGAGACAGCAGTCATCGAGGAGCAAAGTAACAATTATCTCCTAGGAATCTACTTGTCACGATCACGGAACAAGAAAGGTGACGAAACCGCGACAGAATACGTGATTGCGGTAGCTGCCGTGGATGTTTCCACTGGTGAATTCTACGTGAGCCTCTTTGAACGAGAATCAGATTGGCTCCGACGAATAGAAACCGAACAAGTACGATATCAACCTAGCGAAATCATCATGCCACGACCCTCAGACGATGCGTCCTCCTCCCCATCCTTTCAAGATGTTTATCAACGAATGAAAAATCACCTAAAGGAAATTGATCCCGAGGTTGCAATCTTCGAAATCGATGAATCCTATTATCATCTTTCATCATGTCAACAAAGAATCATGGAACACTTCAAGATCCAATCCACTGAAGGACTAGGATTGCATTCGATGGCAATGGTACAAGTCGTGGGAGCCATCCTTGGCTACTTGCAAGACATGAACCCAACCTTACTGGAAAGCATCGTCCAGTTACAAGTACGGTCTTACAAGAACACGATGGAACTGGATGCCGCCACGCAGCGAAACCTTGAACTACTCCGCAACGTGTATGATGGCTCCCAGGAAGGATCTCTTTACAAGGTACTCAATCGAACAAAACCAGCAATGGGTGCACGACTTTTAAAAAAATGGCTGTTAAACCCGTTGACCGATACAAAAAAGATCAACAAGCGACTGGAAGCAGTAACAGTCTTGCACCAAGATTCGCTGCTCATCGCCGAGATACAAGAACTCTTGTCCGAGTGCACTGACCTAGAACGACTCATCACGAGAGTGCGATATGGCTCAGCCAATGCGCGTGACTTGTTATCACTCAAGGAATCTTTAGAACGCATTCCCCGTCTCATCTCCCTCATTGATTCCCTAGATTGTGAATTATTCAAGGAGTTATCGAACATCACGGACGAAAACCGCACGTTCATCGTGAACTTGATCGACCAAGCAATCAACCCCGACGCACCGGCCACGCTACGAGACGGCAACTTGATCAAAGATGGATATGACCCGCAAGTAGATGAATTCAGAAGAATCATTAGCGGTGGTGAACGGTGGATCAAGGAATTCGAAGAAAGAGAACGACAACGAACTGGACTGAAAACCTTGAAAGTTGGCCATAATAAGATCCATGGCTATTACATTGAAGTTACCAAGAAAAATCTTCAAGAAAGAGGCGTTCCAAGTGGATACTACCGGCGTCAAACCCTCGTGAATGCAGAACGATTCATCACGGATGAACTGCAAGAACTAGAAAATAAAATGACCGTGGCTAACGAACGAATCAAGGAACTAGAATATGAATTATTCGTTAACATCCGCCAACAAATAGCGGACAAGATGCAAGCCGTCAAGAAAATAGCACGATTCGTGGCAACACTCGACGTGATTACTAGTTTCGCATTAGTCGCGCGTGAATGGGACTATTGCAAGCCAGAAATCACCACGAACGATACCATCCACATCGAAAGGGGACGTCATCCAGTCGTTGAACAACTACAACAAGCACTGGGATTCACGCCCAATGATACCCTCTTGGATTGTCAAGAATCAATGATTCACATCATTACCGGGCCGAACATGGCGGGGAAGTCAACGTACATCCGCCAAGTTGCCCTCATTGTCTTGATGGCTCAAATTGGCTCTTTCATTCCCGCTAAAAAAGCCCAAATCGGCATCGTGGATCGAATCTTCACGAGAATCGGCGCACTAGACCGGCTCGCTGCTGGACAATCGACTTTCATGCTAGAAATGATAGAGACTGCAAACATATTAAACACTGCGACAAAAAAGAGTTTAATAGTACTCGACGAGGTGGGCCGTGGTACTAGCACGTATGACGGATTAGCACTGGCATTTGCAATAGTAGAGTTCATTCATGACAAAATTCAAGCAAAAACACTTTTTGCCACGCATTACCATCAGCTCGCAAATCTGGAGGCTTATCTTCCTAGGGTGAAGAATTTCAACGTGCTGGTCCACGAAGGTGAGAATGAGATACAAT
>JAJRXH010000668.1 GCA_024276395.1 archaeon | reverse complement strand
TGGGACGATACAATTCGATTCGTGGATGAAGCTGCTTGAAACCATGCAGGCGTGCAAGAGCATAGCCAATGAGGGAAAACTTGCTGAGGTCATCAAGTTCTAAGTTCATTGCTGGTCTTGCGTTCTCAATGAACTCGAGAATGATGACTTTTCGTTCCTTGAGCACTTCAATGACATTTGGTGCATAAATTTTTGTTGGATGTCCCCGTATTTGCTCTGGTAGCCGATGGTTCCATTGATCAAGTAGTTCTTCCCATTCTTGGTTTCTCTTGATTAATAACTTGTGGAGTTGCCGTGCATTGCGTTCTTCATTTTCAACGTCATTGGCGATCTTGATTACAATTCCCCCACGAATCTGTCCCATGGCCGTCGTTTGAAGTGTAGCCTCAGCAATGTACGTTTTTCCGCCTGCTCCAGAATGTTCACGGTAATTTGTGACATTAGCAGCAGTAATTAATCCAATGTTCGTGTCGAAACGCTGGTTGATGCTTTCTGCGAGCTTGTCTGACACGGACATGATTAGTTTTGACAAGTTCTCAAAAATTTTTTGGCGTTTTTGTTCCATTGGACTGCCCGTTCCAGTCTATCCTTGTTACCTTTCAACATTGCCATTGAACCGTGTGTTTAATAATGTTTTCTTGGAATTATTTCGAATCGCTTTCGCGTTTACATCGTTTTAAATAATTAGAATCATTGAGTGTTCTTGAGAAAGCACTAGGTATTAGTGAGTTTACCATGGCCGACGAAAGTGAATTAGAAATTTTAATTCTCAAGAATGCCTTGTCGCATCAAGGAAAGGCAGACTTGAATTCCGTCGTAAAATCCTTGATCGCCAACCATCCGGAATATCGTCCCCAGATCAAGCAATTAATCCCTCGATTGAAAGAATTAATTCAGAACATTAATGCTACTGGAATGGATGAACAAAAGAAACGATTGCTAGAACTAATGCCGGATGTTGATTTGGAAGAGGTATTAAGTGGAGGTAAGGGGAAGAAGAAAAAGGAACTTCAACTACCTCCGTTGCCAAATGCTGTTAGAGGAAAGGTCGTTACTCGGTTTCCTCCCGAACCGAACGGGTACTTGCACGTTGGCCATGCAAAGGCGGCTTACATTGACTACGAGTATGCACGAATGTATGATGGCAAGTTTATCGTGCGCTTTGACGATACAAATCCACGTAACGTGCTTCCGGAGTTTTATGAGGTGCAATTGGAAGATTTAAAATGGCTTGGGATAGAACCAGATCACGTGTATAATTCCTCTGATAACATTGAGATTCATCATGAGTTAGCTAGGAAACTCTTGCGTCAAGGAGATGCCTACGTGTGTGACTGCCCGGTGGAAGTTCTTCGTGAAAATAGAAAATTGGGCGTGGCGTGTCAGTGTCGTGTCCTAGACGCGGATGAGAACCTTCGTCGGTTTGAAGCCATGTTTGATCCCTCGAAAGTGAAAGAGGGAGAAATGGTATTACGGCTCAAGGGTGACATTAAACACCCTAACACGGCAAGGAGAGACCCCACGTTATTTCGTATCATTGATCATCCACATCCACGCGTGGGGACCAAGTATCGTGTCTGGCCAACTTATGATTTCGTGGGCGCTGTTGAGGATAGTCTTAGTGGGGTTACGCACGCTTTCCGCTCGAAAGAATACGAATTGCGGTTGGAAGCTTATCATTACTTGCTTGATAAATTAGAGTTGCGTCATCCTCACATGTCGGAGTTTTCACGTCTAGATATAGATGGATTGCCAGTATCCAAAAGAAAAATTAAGCCCTTGATCGAACGCAAGATTGTTGATGGTTTTGATGATTTTCGATTACCTACCCTGCGTGGATTGGCGGCACGAGGTTTTCTTCCAGAGGCAATTCGACGGTTTGTTTTATCACAAGGAATTGGTAAGACTGAGGGAAGAGTGGTCTTGAGTGCTCTCGAGGCTGAAAATAGAAAGATATTGGATCCTCAAACACGACGGTTATATTTCGTGAGAAATCCACGAGTCGTGTACGTTGAAGAACCAATACCAAATTATCCATCTGTGGTCAAGCTGGCTTACCATCCTGACAATAAAGATTTAGGAGCTAGAAAGGTGCCCCTTGATGATAGACAAGTCTTTTACATCGACGAAGAAGATGCTGCAAGCTTGAAAGTTGGTGAAATTTTCCGCTTCAAGGGACTCTTTAACGTTGAAGTGTTAGAGTTACCACCAGCTCCTGAGCCCATTCGATTGAAATGGAAAGGGACGGGACTCATCAAGGAAACAAGGAAAGTTCAGTGGGTTTCAGCTAATCCCATTAGAGTGAGAATGTACGTTGCCGAGAAATTATACCTCACAATCTCAGTCAGAACAAAAGAAAGCAAGAATCTCGAATCACTTGAGATATTAAATCCCACGAGCGTGCGTGTTGTTGATGGATTCTGTGAACCGGCGATTCTAAAGGATTTCAAGGAAAGGGATCAAGTACAATTTGAGCGAGTTGGTTTCGTGAAGATTCGAAGACTCTCTTCTCACCGAGTTGACGTGAATTTTACTCACAAATAGCCAGTAAAAGTACTTTGGCATGAAAGGAAAACAAGGATGCAAGATCACGCGGCGATGATGACATTCCATGGCCAGAGAGCTCGACTCAATGATTCGGCCGCCCCAGTCTGAGCCGCTAGAATCAATTCTTGAAAATCAGTCAAGAATCGGAAGGGAAGAAAAGAAAAGTAAAAAATAAAGTAGAGAAATCAGCACGTGAGCCATTGCAAGGCATGTAAAGATTGCTGGATTCTGCTCCAAGGAATTATTTTAGCTCCATTGATGTTCCTTGGGTCTGGATGACAGATGAGATAGATGGAACCATTGGGAATGGGATAGCCATTATGTTTCCACATATCTCCGATGGACAAGTTAAGGAAATGGGCAATGATGGTTCGGATGACCATTGAATGACTTACCATGATACCAGTTTGCCACTCA
>JAJRXH010000667.1 GCA_024276395.1 archaeon | reverse complement strand
GCGTTGCAAGGTCTTCTCATTTCGTTTAAACCGTTGATCTACCTTCTCAAACCGTTCGTTCATCTCTCGAATGAGCGCCTCAAATCGACGTTCGTTCATCTTTTCAAGTTGTTCAAGGGATTCAAGGACTTTTTTAAGATCGGATTTCTCGGCAAAATACTGCACCAGGAAAAAATATACATCTTTGGCGAGTTCTGGATTATCCTTAATTCGTTGAATGATCTCCTTAATTTCTTCATCTTCCATAAAGACACATCCACTGAACTGAATCTGACCATTTCAAGGCTGAATCTATCGAGTAAGACTTCTAATGTTCTACCATTTCTCACCTAAGGTGATGTTGTTTTTCTTCCTTTAAAAGGATGCGAATTGTCAATGTTTCAAAAAGTCTCATAGACAATTAAGCATTAACTGTCATTTTCTCTCTTTTTTATCTTCTGTTTTACCGATCAAGTCATTATGTCGGTGTCGTGTGGCTTACAAGCATCAACATTGCGTCATCCGTGAGACCATGGTCTCTCCACGAAAGTCGAGGATGAAAAACGAGCCCCCGTGGGATTACCCTGGTCACGAGTAATTTCTCTCTTTTAAAAAATTAACAAAAAAACCATATTTCTTCAATTTTTCATGTAAATATACGGGTAATGTCGTCACTAGAGAATTTCAAACATTTAACATTTTCAAGGGTAAGCTCGAAATCGAGTATACCAAGGGTGGAACCCTAAAACGAATCTTCATTACCTCAAATCAAGAAATCAATGATCAAGATGGAGGAACTAAAAAAACTTCCATTTCTTATGAAGTGAGGCTTGACCAAGGTGGCGGATTACTACTAGGAGGAAAGGTAGATCTTTCACCACTTTCAGTGGCTTTTGGATTGGGAACCATGACAACAACATCCCTTCTTTTTCGCAAAAAAAACGAAAACTAAATGATTTCTCTTCTCTTTTTCTACTTCTGTTGTCTTTCTGATCACATCATCTCGTCGATGACGTGTGGCATTTGAACACGATCACCTTGTCATCCACCGCACTGCTGCCGTCCCTTGCAAGGTAATGACAAAATACAAGATCGCGCTAAATTACCCGAATCAAGCATAGTTTCTCTCTTTTTTATATTTCTCAGCATGAAAAGACCATTTATCTACTTGAAAATTCAACATTAACGGTTTTGTGATCTTTTTCTGACTTCATCACTAAGAAAAAGGATTCAACAATGGACACCGATCCTTGATTGGCAACGAAATTCCATTTACCCCTAAGAATTCCAATTAGATGATTTTCAATCCCTTTCTCATAGTAACTCTTCACGTTTCAAGGACACTTAACAAATTTACCTTCAAGATGACAATGATAAAAGAAAACATCTGTTATATCGCTAAATATAGACAAAATGGAGACCGCGTCTAAAACACTTCATTAAGAAAGGTTTTTAAAGTTAATTTTCACATCCCCCACTCGGTAATGGTTTTGATAGGAGAATCAAGGTATCTATCAATATGATAATCAATATCATCTCGAGACCATAATGAAATGGCATTGTTAATTCCATTCATGCCATTCAAGCGTCTCAAGGTAAGCGTGAAGGAATTCGCACATCCATATAAAACATTCACAACACATAATTCTGGAAGAAATGGCATTTCGACGATTTCAGGTGAGATTGGTTGAGTTTCTTATCGATGCAAGAAATGAGATGTGTTTTCCATTTTTTGACGGACCATGGAAAAGAACGTCTTAAAAAGACGCTATTCGTGAAAATGACCACTTCATTCATCCTGTTACTCCTGTTAATTAACACGACTTCTTTAACCCTCCTTTTTCAAGAAGAAGGAGCTACAGTGTCCATTGTTCATCATCAAACAGCCACTCAGCCAAGATCTTTCATCAAAACTTCATTACACAATGAACCTATCATTTCTGAAAAATTCAACAACTCTACAAGGACGATAATAATCAATTACGCACCAAGTCAAGAAAAAACTCCCCTCACAGCAGCCGAGAATACTCATATTATTCAGAGAATTTGGTTTGATTTGGCACATCAAAATTTTACTGACGATAATGACTCCATTGCATATGAAGACTTTCTAGAAATGTACTTGAAAAACGATAAAGGTTTTGACATCCTTTTGTTAAATGGAACAAACACGTGGAGTGCTGTTAACCTCAATGTATCCACGGATGTTGTCATTCTTCCGGATCTTGAATTAGCATTATCTTCCGATGAAATTAGTAACTTAGTCAATTTTTATGAATCTGGCGGGAGAATCATCATCATCGGAAGTGCTGATGAAAGAGATCCACTCCAAAAAACTGAGATTCACCGCCAGAGTCTCAACAAATTGTTACAAGAGACAAACGCTGGAATAACCTTTAGAACTGACATTCCCACTGGATATTTCCCTATCGTGGAACTTCAATGGAATGCTAACACGTCTTATTTGGCAAATCTCATTAAGAAAGGCGTTTCCGAGACTTTACACGGAGAATCTCTTGGATTTTTGGATGTAAAGGAAGACACGAATACTAAAATCACGAGTTTTATTGATCTTGGGACAGATATTGGCGGAATAAGATATCCCATCGTGGCGGCCGAGCACGTGGGACTAGGAAAGATCTTCGTGATTGGAACAGAGACACCGTTCTTACGTGCTACATCCGTGAACACGCTATTTTGGGATAAGCTCATTGAATGGCTGGAAACTCCCATTCTAATACCGACTCTTGATTTGCCAAGTGAATGGTTCACCGATGAAAACCGGGGAATTAACATCTCGATTACCACGCCATTCACGCACAACTTTCAATGGAGCGTAAATTATACGGTTCAAGAATTAATAACGAAAGCAACATTGACCGACCAGATCGGAGTAAAAATTAATCATTCAGATCCAATACAAGAAAACGTCCAGTTTAGAACACCAATTGCAGAAAGTAACTTGACTTTTGAATTAACAATCAGCTTGGGAATGATCAATTCTAATCTAACTTTGACAAATGCCTATCATCTTTTACGATTCATCGAAGTTAAGGTAGCTTATAACGTTTCTGAGATAGTTACAAATGTTGGCGCGACTGTCGCACAAAACTCGTTTGAAGCTGAAGAGAATGATCTGATGAGTTTTTTCATCGTGTTAGATAACAACAAAAATGAACCAATCAATGTTACCACCCAGCTAATAAGCAAGAATACCTCTACGATAAGATTGTTCTCACCAGATACCTTCATCACCATTGTTGAGGCAAGAAAGACAGATATCATCCTTAACATCACCACTAAAATTAACCCTAACGTTCCTCTCTCATTTGACAAAATAGATTCCATCTCTTTTTTGGCCATTCTCCGAATAAGCATTGATGGAAACCTAGTAAGAGAGGAACCATTCACCCTCATCTTTTACAAACCCATTCTGATCTCCATGGGAGAAAATCAATTTACCCTTCAACAAAATGAAAAAATCTCATTCACGATTTCTCTGAAAAATAACCGTTTTGATTACGTTGAAGCACGACTTGATCTAAAAAATGCAAGAGGATTCTTATCCAGTTTCACTTTAGAGCAAAAACAAGTAAAAATTGCCCCGAAAAGCACGACAAAACTCACCATCACCATGAGACACCAAACATCCATTCCATACGATTCTGGAACGAAGCGACTCTTTCTAACCATCAGCATTCCCAAGTTACAAGTGGAGGAGGAATTCACGATTATAGTAAGATTAAGCATCGCGCCAAATAACATCCTCGTGGGATTCATCATTCCAAGTTTGATGATCTTTCTACCCCCAATGTTTGCCTTTTTCAGTTGGAGAAAGAAAGAACGAGCAAAGATTGCCATCATAGATTACATCAAGGATAATAAGATAGCTGCCGTATCAGTGCTCGTGAAAGAATTCAGGGTGAAGGACGGTTTCGTGGAAGAATATCTTCGATCAAAAGAGATCAAAGATGCCTTTCCAAATGGCAAATATTTCTCTTCCGTGAAGACTTTTGTCGTCATTGACGAAGATCTTGTCAAGAGATTCAAGGAGCTTGTCGATCGTAGCAAAATTCTGCGATTACGTGATTTGAAAAAAGAATTTAATGCACCCCTCGAAGTATCTAATCTTTTATTGCAAATATTCGTCGAAAAAGGATACCTAGAAGGAGAAATCAATGAAAAAAAGACGGGGTTCGTATCATGGAAGTTCATTGAGGATACCATTTACGAGGGCTTTGAAGAAGGAATGCTTAACTTGCGTCAGTTAGAACAAACTCTCGAACTAAATCAGACTAGAATAAGAAAAATCATCATTGATCTTTCCAAGAAAAAGAACATTAAAATTTATCCAACAGAATTACAGGATATTTATTATACTGACAGCGGAATTCATCTCAAGGTTACACAATATCTTGGCAAGAAGCTCATCGCTTCAATATCTGACCTCGCGGTACACTTGAAAATGGAACGTTCCACCTTACAAAAAGCTCTCTCACGAGTTGACTATTACAACTTGGCGACTTTTCTCGATCGTTCTGGTGAATTATGGATAGCCGTGGGACATCTCACGGCAGCTGTCGTACAGGCCATCCAGAAACGAAAACAAGTTTCCTTGCAAGAATTAGCCAGTCACCTGAAAATTCCTGGACATCTAGCCAAGCCACTAATTGATTCTCTATTAAGAAGTAAGATGATTCGCGGAGGATTCATAGGGAAGGATACCTTCGTTGAAGAATTATGGATCATTGATCAACTAAGAACCACACTTCCCTTCAAGGAGGTAGCAAATCTCCATCAAATTTCACGAGAAATGGAAATTAATTACGAGGCAGTCTTTGAGGCAGTCAAGCGAATGATTAATATGGGAATCTTAATTGGTTTTGTTGATAAAACTGGAACCTACCACGAAATTGATCATCCCACCATCGACATCAGCACGACGCAAGAAGATGCCCAAATTCGGCCAGTACCTAGACTTAGAAGCTCACTTCAGTTTCTTAAAGGAGACATTAATTATCACATCGAGATCACGAACACGACCAATGAAGTTCTCATCAATCCTACCATTGATGTGTATTTTGAAGATACTTTTCTCTATCCTCTCAAAACCGATCCTGAAAATGTGGGAAAAATCGTCCCACCATCGACCAAAAATGAAAAATGGCGATTTTATGCCAAGCTGCCAAACATTCTTCCAAACCAATCAAACAGTGTATCTTTCCGTTTTGAACCCTTGCATCTAGGAAGAACGATTATTAGAGCATTTCTCCAATATGAATCAGGCGTCACTGGCGAACAAGTTGGCATAAGCGTGCCTCGAATCGTGTTTGATGTCAAGTCGCCTACCAACATGGTCCCTACTGAACAAAGCATTGCCTCTTGCAAGAACTTGTTATCATCATTACCTTCAGATTTCAAGAAAATAGTCCTCTCTGAACCAGCAAAAGTTAAAGATGCATTTGAAGTCTTGATATCAATCATTAACAAGAAAAACTTCAAGATAATAGGACGCACCAAAACATCTGACTCAGAAAATGAATGGGAAGAAGAGGCATGGTTTTACGCATCAATGCCATCAGAAAGTGGTAATGAAATCCCCATTGTCATTCGTGCCGATGGCTCCGTGCTAACCGGGTCATTACAAGTGGAAATTGCAACAAAAGAAGAAAACCTAATCACACCATTACTACTTACCATTGTTGAAGAACTAAATGAAGAAGCAAAGAAGAGAGCTGGAACAGAAACCAAACAGGCTTATGGAAGGCTCAAATCACAAGAATGCAACACCTGCGGAGCTCCATTAGAGACTCTCCCAACCATTGGAAAGGATGTAAAGTGTGAATTTTGCGGAACAATTTATACTTTTGAGCTCTTAGCTTGAAAAAGATGACACTTTGTTTTGGAGGAACATCAATGAAGCACGACGATGCCGACAAGGAAAAAATTCCTAAAGAACTTGAGCCAAAAACTTCTCCAGCAGATGAAAGACAAGAAGAAAAAAGTGAAAGCAAAGATGTCGAAGATCTACAATCACCAACATCCGTCGAAGATGAAGTTTTTAGCAACGAAGACAATTCTACAGAAATTCAAAAAGAAAGTCCTGAGCAAGAAACAGATTCACCAGAAACAGATTCACCAACAACTAAATCCGCTGATGAACAAGACGAAGAAAAGAGGTGGATGACAAGTTCAACGGATTCATTAGAAATCGACTTTTCCGTCGAAGAAGTATCGGAAGAACTACTGACCGAACGAACTGCCGGACTACTAGTTGCCGAGGATGAAACAGAAGAAGAATTACTCTTCCAAGAAGAAGCGTGGATTCCACCTCTCACAAGATGGACCAAATTAAGAAGATATTTTGCCAAATTTAGCATGATTAGAGGGATACTGATCATTATTTTCCTTTTAATGTCAAGTTTTACCTCTGTTACTTACATTACTGGTCAATCAATTAACGGAAAACTGAACCAGGGGCTACAAGAAATTAATCAAGGACTTGACTTCCTTCAAGCACGCAACTATCAAGAAGCAAGCTTTTCGTTCAAAATCGCTGAGGAATACTTCCGTGACGCACGCTATCAAGCAGAAATTTATAGATTTAGCTTGCTTCTAAACCTTCCAGTCACCATCACTAGTTTCATCTTATTTCCAGAAGTGATTCAAGGAGCAAATAACCTCCCACTTCTTACAGATGGAATGATTGGAATCTGTCAAGCTTATCGAGGTCTTGGCTCATCGCTTGATGTTTTAGAAAATCCCACGATCAATCCTTACTCCATTCTCTTAACTAGCAGTAACTCAACCATCTTAACAAATGTAGAACAAGCACGAAACGTCCTTGCTGAACTAATAAATTATATTTTTCAAGCAGAATCGCAAAAAGAACGGTATCTCAGCCAGCTAGAAAAAGACATTAGTTTATCGCTTTCTGGATATCTGAATGCTTTCTACCAAACTTTTTCGCAAGTCGCCAAGCAGCTGGATGATTTGCTGGCGCTCTATCGAATTGGATTCGAGGTGACCATGGACTTCCTTAATGAAGTACAAATCGCTATTGAGATCATTAACCATCTCCATTCAAAAAATTGGGTCGTTGCAAGACAGTTAACTTTAGAACTTCGAAACATGAACGAAAAAATTCAATTCGGTTTACAGCGAATGAATTCAGAGGTAGTCAATGTTGATTCCTCATGGTATAGAATACCACTTGGAAGTGCTCTGATGAGCCTGAATACCTGGATAAATGTCTCTTTAACTCTCATAGATGATCAAAAAGACAATTCTGCTAACATGCTTATGAACATACTTCTTAATCAAGTTTTATATGAACTAAAACCTATTGCTGAACTTTTCTCCTCTATCAAGAGCAATGAGATGATAATAACTTTTATCCGGTAACCAAAATGACGGACCAAGATCGAGAAAAACACCAGTATTTAGACGATAATAAAGAGATTGACAAAAATATAGGCCCAAGAACAAATTCATCATCACACGCTGAAACGTCTGGGCCAATAAAAGCCAAGAATGAAAACAGAATGGGGACAAATAGAGATTTTGAGGATGATTTGGGATTGAAAGATCCTATCACGATAAATGAAGAAAAATCTGAAGTTGATGAGAAAAAAGACATACAAACACCTGAGTCTGAATTGCTCCCGCTCCAATGTCCTCACTCTCTTGCAAAAAAAGGAAAAATCACGTGCTCCTTAATAAGTGTCACCGTTCCACACAAGCAATCAAATGCTTGTCAATCAATACTTTACCGTATCTGCTTGATTTATCTCCAATTCGGAAAAAATATGATCATCTCAAAAGAAAAAAAGCAAATATCATTTAAAGAAAGCAAAAGATGTCCACATCTTATTTCCTCAAGCATGCAAAGAACAAAAGAAGATTTCAGTTGTAACTTGACTAAACAATCCATCAAATTTGAGATTGCAATGCAATTTTGCCAGACAAATACCCATCAATACTGCTTCCTCCTTCAACAAGCTTTCTAAAAATCATCCCCTAATCCATTTACAATTTACCATACAATTTATCATCAAAAGTGAGCATCAATGACAGAACAATATGAGTCCAACTCCATTGGCCACTTAGACGAAGACCAAGTCACGAGAAAGGAAAACGCTAATTTTTCTTGGTCAGAGGCGATAGCCTTCAAAAAAGATATCACTGGACTTGATTATTTTCTAGCTCACATTCCGCTCATCCTTGTTATCTTCATTACTTGGATTAATATGAATTTTTCTCCAGATATGAGCTTGGGACTATACCTTTATTTGGAAAAAGGCCTAACAGCTAGTTTTTTCGTTCTTGCATTCTCCTATTTGCTGTTTTTTGGCATTGCTTTAGCAATCACGGAATGGGAAGCTTCCAAACGCGCACATCTCATCTATTACAAGGGACTACTAACATTCACGTTCTTAATTACCACGCTAGTGGGGATTATCTTCATCTTTTCGATTCTATCTGAACAATCCAATCTTTTCGCCTTACTCATCTCCATCACCATCGGGTTGCAATACCACTTTGACGGTATCTCATTCCTTTATTTCGAATCACAACAATTTTGGTCAATTCTCTTTTTCATCTTAATTTTATCAACACTCACAAACACTAAAATCGTTTCCAAGCTAAAATTACAGTTGCAACAAAAATTAATTGAACAACAAGGCAAACACGAACAAATTTTCACATTTAATGACATCTCTAATAATGTAAAGATACCAAAATGGTTTTTAGATCCCCGAGTTAAGAAAATGCCATTTATTGTCAGAGTATTAACATGGACAATCTTCTGGCAGCAGACGGTCCTGATGCCATTCATCATCAGAAGTTTGTTTATTGACTCGTACATGTTCAGTAACTCATTAATCTTCAGTTTAGGTGCACTCCTTAACACATTAACATGGATCGGAACAGGCTTCTTGGTACTTGCAGGGTTCGAAATAGACAGCGAATTATTAAAAGATATCAAAAACAAAGTAATTCAATACATCAAGCAGTATCCTATTTCTTTAGTAATGATTCTAGGTATTTACCTCATAATTGACCTACTGAGTTTTCACGTCACCGTTCTTCAAAATGATCTAGGAACTAAGATCGTCACTCTAAGTCCCCAAATAAATGATGATTTCTTCATTTATTTCTCGCTACTAAGGGCATTAACTCCAAAGTATTTCAGTTTAATCCTTCTCACTTGGCTTTTGTATCAAATGATTAGAGAAAAGACACCCCCTTCAAGCACAAGATCCTTCGACGAATCATTGGCTAACAAAAAAGCTGATTTGAGTGAAAAAGATCCCTTAAAGGAATATGATGAAAAAACAGTCATCAACATTGGCTACTTACTAGACAAAAGACCCTCATTCTTGACCTTCTTCTTGGCGCAGCTACCAATGATCATCTACATTTTAATAAAGATCATTGGAATGACACTTGATATCGAAATTTATCAACTCATTTTTCCCGATCTTCTTGAAGGAGGAGCATTTCATCCCAACTTGTGGTTGTTCTTCATCATTCCGGAAACCTTGATCATTTCTGGAGCCATTCTTAACATGATTCTAGGACGAAAAGGCTTTGCATCCTTATACTTCCTTCAAGGAATGATCTTCTTAATGTTGCCGTTCTTTCTCGTAACCTCTGAATTTTATCATGCCAAATTACTCTTTAGTGACAGCTTATGGAGCGATGACACTTTTTACCAAGTCACGATGAATGAAGATTACTATCTTTTTCCCTACATTCCTAGACTAATTTTTTATTCTTTGCTTGCAGGTTTTCTCCTTAATTGGAATGCTGGATACAAATTAATGAAGTATCGTTCCTTGTTGAAAGAGAACTTGAAATTACAAAAAACCTTGACGAGCACGAGAAAAGACGGGAACTGTAAAGAAGTGTTAGCATTCATCGAGAACGAACTCTCTCGTCGCGTTTTAAGTGACATTTCACCAGCATTCTTATATCTAGGCATCATAGGAACACTTTGGCCTTTAAGACATTTTTCACACCTTCTAATGATATTTTTGGAGATGTTCTTTTACTTGCTATTCCGAGTTGAACTAATAGCTCCATCCTATCTTCGTCCCTACGTTTCGAACAAGGTAATCAGTATCTTCATAATCGGCCCTTTCTTGTCCGTCGTCCTAGTTTTATTGATGAAATTGGCCAATCATATCAAAAACATCCATGAAACACCAAGTAATGTTGATAATAAGTTCCGGTTAGGAGGAGTTTTACTGGGAATTCTTTCCGTTCTTGCCATTTTCGACTCTAAGAGCATCTTAAGTCTCTCATTCTTCGCTTATGTTGGCATTTTCACGTGGCTTTGGCTTGAAAAAAATCGAATTCAAGAAAATATTGGTGAAACCGCTACTTTTTCTCCAGCTCTCAAGAAATACTTCTCGAGAGTTTTCCAGTGGTACAAAAATTTCCGAGAATTATGGATTCTTGCAGAGGAAAGACCAAAAGGTGATCTATTAGAGAGTTGGGAAATTGAACCAAGTGACCTTTATCTCTCATACAGAAAGGATTGGGAAGTCCGCTGTAAGAAAGGATGGATTCTTGCCACGATCGGTAACTCTCCCTTGATATTCATTTTCTATCTTGGATTTCTTCTCATACTAGCAGAAGTTAGTCGAATTCATTCACACAACAACCACGCTACAAGCATCACGGAAGTTGTCATCGGTACCTCCTTGTTGCTTATCCTCGTTCTTGGTATCTTGCATTCCCTCATTAAAATAACGACACTTAAAGACAGACAAACTGGAAAATTGTATCTTGTTCCCTCCATTCTTGGATCCATCATTCTCGTCCTTGGATTATTATTCATCAAAGAAAATCTTTCATTGTTATTAATCTTCTACGGATTGTACTTGACCATCATAAACCTACGAATGTACTCACTTCAACGGGAACTTAGAGGAGAACATGCAAAAATCATCGATAACAGTGGTAATTTCATCATCATTGAAGAAATCAACATCCAATCCAAGCATCATCCTGGCCAAGTAATCGATGTGATGTTATTACTCCTCATCTTCCTTTCACCCCTCATTCTTACCATTCCTCTTAAAAATATCTGGTATCTTGATTACTTTTTCTTAATCAACAACTATCTAAGATTTCTCTATTACAACACGACACGTCCCTTCATCTACACGCTAGGCTATTTCCTTGATAACATCATCATTTTCCTAACATTATTCCTTCTTGGTACTGATTATCGCAAAAATTCTGAACAAGTTATTGTTAATTCAAAACTACTAAAGTTCGCAATAACAGCGAGAACATTACTCCATATTATTGGGTGGCTCTTAAATCTCGAGAATACCCCTTACATTCCTTATCAGACACTAATTTTCCCCATTATTATCCTGGGAGTATCCTTTTTCTACCTCCACCAAATAACCTCTGGAAAAATAGCTCCAGCTCCCTATACAATAATAGCAAAAAAGATACCTTATCAACTGTCTAAGAGATTACGAGAGAGACTTACTAGAATGTCTCCAGAACCCATGATCTCTGATGAGAGAGTTACTACCTTAGATACCGTGGTCACGAAAAAACACCCCACGATAACAAAGCAAGTGACACTGATTCGTGAAATATTGATTCCAAGACCAACAATAGAAGAGATCAAGTGGACTGAGCAACAAGCAAGAACATACTTGATCAACCTTCTAGAAGAAAAAGGATACATCGAGGTGGATCAATTACCAACACACGTCGGGAGAATAAGGGTGGATTTCAAGAAATTATTATCAGAACTACAATTCAGCTCAAATTTTACTCTATTGTGGAGTTCTGATGGAAAAATCGTATATACGGACGATTACTTGGAAAAAGAGATGCTCCATTTCATTTCAAGAAACCGTTCCATTACCACGGCTGAGTTGGCAAGACAATTCAACCTAGAAGTAGAAGTCGTATCATTCAAGCTAAAAAGGTGGTTCGTGGATGGAAAACTCAACTAAAAAATTCTCATTACCATTCCGAAGTACTAGTCACGTTTTCCAAAAAGCATTACGAAAAATCTCTAGCGGGAGAGCTAAAAGATACTGGCTACTTGGGTCTCTCATCATCTTCACCATATCTGGTTTCATCATCGATGTGACCCTCTTCGCCCTTAGTGGATCCACGATGCCTTTTTCTGCAGCATCATCTGGCAACGTGGGGAGTGGAAACATCCCAGGAATGAATGAAAATGAAACCATTAGCATCCCAACTAGCAATAGATCCACAAGTGAACAGAGACCAGAACCTTCAGTTCGATCCGTAGAAATGAATGGGGTTAACTCAAATCGTCCAATAACAGAATTCTATGGCCAAAATATTACCTTAAATACACATCCCTTATTCATAGTCGAAGGAAGCCCCGAAGGAACATTCTGGAGAATGACAGCCTTTGATTACTTTGAAAAAAACGGTTCGTGGAGAAAGGACTCTGATGTGGTCTTGAAAGATCTTCCAGCTAACATCTATGGTCAATACCCTCGGTTAGGAATTACCAAAACAGTGAGTGTAGAAATTCAAATTGAGGCACCTCTTAATGCACTCCTTGAGAGTTTCTTACCTATCCCATGGGGATATAATGAAAGTAGTCTAGAGCCACGAAATTTTCAATTTATCGGGACGGATGAAAGTAACTGGAACGTTTCAACATTCAAAACTAGTCCTTATCACGATTTCAAGATCTCCATTCTTTCACCATACCACCCAGAAGCAAAAGGTAGTCCTACAGCAACCGTAAAAACCATTCTCCACTATGAAACTGTCATTCCCCAAAAAGCTCTAACAGAGTTCACCCCCACAGCCATTGGTAATTATTCATCCATTCCGGATTGGATCCTTCTACATTACTTGCAAAGACCGTCGGGATCTACAGTCGTCCTTTTACCTTTTCTGAATAAGGTATTAGATCCAACACTTGATTATTGGAACCTCATTGTTGCATTGAAAGAAAACGTGACCAAGACATTCATGTTTGATCCAAAACGATCACCAAATCCTAGAAAGAACTTATTGTCAGAGATGGTTAATAATCCAAATCGAGCATATTCATCATACGACATAGCTACTTTCACCGTGATTGCAGCTCGATCGCTTAACATTCCAGCACGCCTTGTCAT
>JAJRXH010000666.1 GCA_024276395.1 archaeon | reverse complement strand
TTTAAAATTTAAGAAAATATTTAAGATTGGAAAGGAAGGACCCACTCAATAAGAGCGGGGGTGCCCTAGCCAGGTCAATGGGGCCAGGTTGAGGTCTTGGTGGCGCAGATGCCCTGCGACACGTGGACGCTGGCAACGCAAGCCTACAGGGGTTCAAATCCCCTCCCCCGCACCAAAAATGCTTCTTGCTTGTTTCTCTTCTATTAGTTTTACTTGCGGCATCTTTTTCTAACATCCTCATCATTTTCTTAGGAATATTTAAAGTGTAGGCTTTTAAGAGATTAGTTGGTGATCAGAAATCCTATAGGTAGAACTTGATGATCTTAGAAATCGTGATTTCCGTCCTGCTTTTTCTAATAATTTTATCGTCTTTCCATTCAGTCTCAATCAATTTTCTAAAAGGAGGTTCAAGATATCTTTTATTTAGTTCAAGTCTCATTCTCTCATTTACTAGCACTGGTCTATCTTTCATTATCAAAACCCTTTATTGGCAACAAACAACAAACTTGGTAATCTTGCTTACTGTCACTGGTAATTTCATCTTTTCAGTAATGCAAGTTGCCATCTTTTGGTCCTATTTTCACAGAACACATCGTATCAAACGTATTGTCTTCCTCATCGCCAAAACCTTTTCTCTCGGAATATATAGTGCTGGTCTTCTTTACGTCTTACTAGATGGAATGAACATCACGATTCTCAGCTTAATGGACAACTTCCCCTCTTTAAGTCCAGAACTAACAATCCTTCTTTCAGTTACGCTGTTTCTGGTATCTGCCTATATTTTGGTAGTTAATGATGTTCAGAGACGGTTACAAACAGACAAAAAACTAAAGAATAAGACCAATGTGCTCTTCATCACCGCTGAATCACTATATCCTCTTACCGTCGGCATCTATCTGGTAAGTTCTACTCTTTTTTTCTACGGGTTAGCCCAATGTGCGATCATCATCTTCACGTACACGGTGATCTGCCTTCTGATTCTCTCAAGTTTGTCAATAGATCCACGAATTCTCATGGTCGAATACTTAGAGACTGAAAGTGCCCTAGAAGGAAAGCATCCTCGATTATTCATAAATTTTGCTCTCTATTACTTTAGCACACTTGGGCCAACACCACTATTCTCCTGGTTCCCAAAGTACCACTTGCAAGGAAAAGAACTTAGAGACTTTCTTTTAGAGATAGGAATCAAGGGAATGAATTTCATCTCTTTACGTTCTGAAGAGGGAGCCACGTATCTACGCATTGAACTAGATAAGCCATTTCCATCATCCATTCTCTTCCTAGGAAGCCTTGGAACCATTGAAGATGGCGACAAGTTAATCGTGGATGAACGATTCGAATCACGGCCCTACATAGCGTTATGTCTCGTGGGGTCACCACACTTTGATTGGTTATTCAATCATTCTTCCGAATGGCTTCATTTTTTCAAAAAAGAATTAGAAAATTACCCCCTAGAAGAATTAACCATGGATATCACCAAGGAAAAAATTAAAAACATCTTCAGCAATCTCATCAAATAAATTGGAATAGAAAATCATCATTTTTTTGCGAAATCACTTTAACAACATCAACCGTCCAGCTTGCCAAGCCAAAGACGTTTTTTACTATCTGGGATGAATACTAACATGACAAATAACTACAATGAACTAATAAGCATGGCCATCTTTGAATGTAACGCTAGGATGTATCGTGATTACACGTTTAAGTCGTGTTTCGTGTAGCTTGCTTGTCGTTAGTAATTCAGTTCCAGGGGTGCCGTTAGACCACGCTGCGGTCACGAGGGGTCTTGAACCTCGTGGTCAAGGTGCCTCGGCCATCACGTCGGAGAGGCGTGATGGCCTCGATCCTTGGATGTCCCTCATGGTAACACCATGAAGGGCTCCCATGATTGCGGTATTGCACCAGTAGAGAGTTCTTGTGACGATTACATGTTCACGTAATTACATTTCATCCTAGCGTTAGGTCGGCACGCGTGCTGGCGACACTCCACTCCCACACGATGATTTTTATCGCCCGTGATCATCAAAAAAACCTTACTTTACAACATAGGAAAAATCCCAGCCTGATTGATCTGATTGTCAACGCCTAAGTACGTTGAAGTTCGCCACGATCCTGTGGGGAAACGATTCCTACAAGAAAATCCAAGAGTAACATCGAACGTTCATTGATGTAGTTGAAAATATCGCCATCATGAAATGGCAATTTATATCTACTGGCTCGAAGCAAGAGTGATCCACTAGCTGCATCAAGGAACGAGCAAGCACGTGACCCCAGCTCCACCAACATCAGCACCACCGCGCATTGATTTACTCTTGCACGTCTTCATTCTCTCCATGACATTCATAAGCGCATCTAGAAGATCTTTGATGATAGAAGGAGAGAAAAGGAAGATTTCCATTGTCATCACGTCTTGTTCCTAGAGGATGCTAATCCCTCGAACTCTAATCCCCCTTACTTGGACTTGATGTTCAACGCGATTTTCGAATCAAAATCCCATGAGAAGTCCAATAGGAGGAAGACCCATTTGCATTGCATCATCTTGAAAGATTACACTTGGCGTTTAATGAGTTGGAGACGCCTCCAGTCGGAATCCTTTGGACATGTCACTACTACAAACATCAAGAAGCTCAATCTAAGGAGCGATCAGACGATCACTTCAAGGATTCGGACATCTAAGAGACCTCAATAAACTCGATTTAAGTTGGAACCAATCACGATCACTTCCAGGGACTCTCAGGAATCTAAGAAATCTCAAGAAGTCACGTCTCAATGACAATCCACTTAGATGCGTGGATGTCACAAGTTTCGTTCATTTTAGATCATTGGAGGAATTCATTGTCAATGACAACGTGATCTTGATTGCAGACCAGTCAGCATGTCCCATGACAGAAGACTTGCTTCCATCCAACTTGCAAGATAAGGACATCTCGTGGCTTACCAATAATGGAGTTAGAAAAATTCAAGAATAACACGGAGAATGCTTAGCGGTCACGGGTTCTCGTGATAACGTCCTTCACGAGTTCGACCTCAGTGTTCTTGCCATCTTCAGTCTCTTGTCAGGGCAAGAGAGTGATCTTGATGAGAGAAAGCTCCCACCAATGAGAAATTCTTCGTGAGATCCAGACTTTGGGATGACGTCACTCACTAAAAACTTGCTCACTGTCCAGCAAGCATGTTGCTCAAGAAATCACTGCTTCTTGGAAATGGAATCACTTATCATGATAATGAGATCCCTTTTAATCTGGTAATCATGGCCCATCATCACGCAAGAGAGCATCGCATCGGCGAACACTGAAAATGAGAGTTTTAGAGAAGTCAAGGGTAAACGAACCCATGGTTACATCTTCATCAGTCCAATTCACAGGTCAATCTAAATGGAAAGAAAAATTCAACAGTTTGGATCGTGAACAAGTATCATTCCTCCCATGCTTGACAGGCACGTTGTCGGAATTTTCCTTCATGACCATTTTCATTGACATAGGCGTTTCATTTTTCTTGACGCGTCATTTCAAGCCAGGACAAGCGCAATGAGCAAGACCACATCTCACGTGGAGTGACTTGACCTAGATGCTGCTGCCAAGGTTTTCATTAATCACGTTCGAATGTTCACGTGAACGTTACCATGTAGACACGATGGAGCGTGAGATGATGTCCACCACGACCGTGACTGTACGGTTGCCTAAAGAATTGAAGGCAAAAATGATGAACTACAAGTCCCACATCGATTGGAATGATGAAATACGACAGTTCATTTCCAAGCGGATAAAACAACTGGAAAAAGAAGAGGCCTTGCGAAGAATAAGGAAGAAACTGGAGTCAATTCCACCAGCGCCAGCTGGAACGGCAGCACGTCTCGTGAGGGAGGATCGTGATCGTCATTGATGCTTCCGCCATTGCAGCATTCTTGTTAGGTGAACCACGTCACGAAATCGTTGAGCACCGTCTCTTGCAAGAAGGTGTCCATTCCGTGGATTTCGTGATGGCTGAACGTGCGTCTGCCATTCTACGAGCAGCACGAAGAGCGCACGATCACGGAAGAGGGGGACCTACACGATCTTGGAAGCATTCCTCATAAGGACTCACCTTGAAGGCTTTTCAAGAAATTCGGAAGATCAGAGGGTCAGTACACGATTAGCCCTACCTGAGGATCGCTGAAGAGTTAGAGGCTGCATTCTTGTCAATGGATCAAAAATCAATGGCCAAACACGAAAACAGGGCATGGAGACAGTCATTAATGACGATTCCTTAGCGGAAGGATCAAGGGACGACGAGACGTGAATTAGTGAACGCACGCTGAGCTCATAGAAAGATGATGGCGAGTCACGACTGCTGAAAAAAACAATTACTTCTTGCTGAGCACGGAATCTCCAGCCAACAACCTTTTCTAATCAGTAATCAGCATTGATAACGGTTGAGATTTTTGGAAAACCTAAACTAAGACTCGTGTTCCTAACTAAAATGCCATCATGTTCACGATGAGGAGACACCAATTCAAAAACAATGAAATGATGGTTAGGTAGTGGAGCTTTAAGTGCTGAATGGTTCCTACCACCGAAACGATTTTCCTACAACCCTAGGTTTGCAATGTTCCACGTAAAGGCAAGATAGGTATCATATAGGGTGATGAAATCCTTTTACTTCGGATGTTTTAAGTATCTTGCATGTTTCATCCGAATATCAAGCAATCATGAGTGAATTCCGCTTAATAGGCCTGACAAAGGAATACACGACGATCAGAAAAGAGTGCACAACATTTATAAATTAATTAGCGATCGGTCATCCGGTAAAAGAGTAATTCAGAGCTTCCTTGCTTTAAAATGATTCATGAGCCATGATTCCTTGCTTTAAATACCAAAGGAACAAATGAATGATCCTCGCAAAAACAAGTGATTGGAGAGGAGCAGTCTCATGGAAGTCTTCAGTGACCATGGAGAGTCATCGTTCTCACTCGTGGGGTTGTTTCGGATGATTCAAGAAATTGATGATCTGAGCCCCGATTCAGCAGGTCGTTGGCCATGACAGTCTCATGACTCGCGTGGTGACCATTGCTGGATGCGATGCTTGATTCGTGGCATGGTCAGGCATTCAAGAAGTGCGACGTGCTGCACGTCATAGGAGAGCTTCAAGTGACTTGCGGTGAATTTCCACGTGCATCACTGGCTGCGATGCGTGGGACAATCCATTCCACGTTGACCTTTTTTGTCGGGCAATGCTATTTTATCGGATTTTCTTTTCCTCATTAGGGGCATAGATGACGAATTCGATTGACATCCCTGAAAGGTTAAAGAAGAATTGTTGTAATTGTTGTATTTCAGCAAGGTTCATCGTGATTCGTGATCTTGGCATCGTAATCGCTTCATCATCTCGTGGAGAGATCTCTTGTTTGTTATTGGTCACCTTCATTGAACCTTCACATCATCGTGCACGAGAAATCTCTGAATGATTCTCGAGCGCATCACTCCTTGAGGAATAGAATGAGGAAGGAATGATTGATTAATCAGAAAGAAGGAACGAACTTGGCACCCACAATGAGTAATGAAAAGAAGAACACAGACCAGCATGAAAAGAAAAAAAACAACACCTTTAGATCGTGAGAGAATCTCGTTCTCCTCTAGCTTGACAACCATCTTAGCAGAACTTTCCTTCAAGACCATTTTCATTAACATGGGAATTTCAAGCGTTGAGACGGCAGTTCATTCAAGCCGAGACACGAGCAGTGGACATGATCTCTAACTAACGCAAGAATGTTTTCATTACAGTAATCTCGTAATGTCGGGTGGAGTGGGAACGTGAACGCGCTGGTGATGGTTCTTCCGCACGCGTGTTGAAGGTCACGCTGCATCCGGCTGTTTCGATGCTGTCACGCAAGATTACCTGAAATTACGAAATTACATCATGGCAAGCATCCTATTGTCAATGATCTTTAACGTAGAGTGATATCATCTAGATGATGACAAGATTTTTATGGATCACGCTCTAATGTTTACGTGAACGTTTACCATTTAGTGTACAATGGAGCATGAGATGATGACGACCACGACCGTGAGTGTCCGCTTACCTAAAGAATTGAAGACAAAAATGATGAAGTACAAGTCCATCATCGATTGGAATGAAGAGCTACGGCAGTTCATTTCAAGTCGGATACGGCAGCTCGAAAAAGAAGAGGTCTTGCAAAAGGTCAAGAAGAAACTGGAATCGATTTCACCAGCACCAGCTGGAACGGCAGCACGTCTCGTGAGGGAAGACCGTGATCGTCATTGATGCTTCCGCCATCGTGGCGTTCTTGTTAAGGGAACCACACCATGAAATTGTTGAATCATGTCTTCTGCGAGAAGATATCCATTCCGTGGATTTTATGCTTGCAGAATGTGCTTCTGCCATTCTACGAGCCGCACGACGATCACGCATCACGGAAGAGGAGACACGCACCATTCTGGAAGTTTTGGAAGAGCTTCAACCAATCATCACGCATCATTCTTCGAGAAGGCTCGTCTTGAAGGCCTTTCAGGGGGCTCGAAAGCTTGGGGGGTCCGTGTACGATTGGCTCTACCTAAGACTCGCTGAAGAGTTAGACGCTGCATTCTTGTCAATGGATAAAAAAATTAATGCCGATGCACGAAAACTAGGCGTGGAGACGGTCATTAATGACGAGTCTTTAGCAGGTTGATCAAGAGATGACGAGACATGAATTAGTGAATGCGTGCGTGTTGCGGAACTCATAGAAAGATGAAGACGACTCACGAATGCTGAAAAGAGGATCATCTTCTAGTCCATGCGTGTTAGAGTGATGATCGTGAACAACTTGAAGTCATCTTGGTCTTGTTATTAAAAAAATAAATGAGCCAAAAAACAACAATTCCTACGATTATTGGGTTACAATGAGAAATAAGCCGTGGTTCTTAACTGTTTCACGTGGATTCTCAGGGTTGAACCATCTGGTAGAGGCACGTGACAAGTAAATGGTAACACGTTGCGTTTTATCGTGATTAATGTTCTTCTTGCATTGCAAGGCAAAGGAGAATGCGGACATGCCCGAAATCATCTTGGATTTAGATACCTCGAGATTAGAATCGAATCACGATTTGGAACAGTACGATTCAGGTACTCGAATTTAGAGACCTTGTCAGAAGTTCTGAGAAGCCCCCTCATTGAACCATTGAATGGCGAGATGCACGTGACAACTTTTCTCACTTTCCAGCATTAACGCGTTGTTTTAACTTCACGAACATTTTTGGCAATTACTTGGACGAGAACCCCATTGGAGTGACATTTCATGCACCAGTCGTGTCATTTTCTCTGACGTGGACGTTGTCGCTCCAAATTTCGAGATCATGGTCAAAAAGCACCAACACATTATGAGGAAAAACATTTAGGAGACTCCACATTTCTCAGTAGAAATCTACCCCCTACCGAAAAACGGAATCACATCATCAAGAAGAGGTCATGCGAGCAGTATCAAGTTTCAGAATCAAGTTCCAAATGTTGGATCATGATGATCTAACGACACCAAACGATGGAGAATGCTCGTGGCATCAAGCCAGGTTTCCTCCACGGTATCACGTTTCAATTTAATCCGTGGAGTTAGAACTTGAGAATTCATCGTTAACACCCTAAACCCAAGTTGTTTAGTTGTAATCGAGACCGAATATTTTTTACGAATATCTTTCATCAAGCTGATCGTGATGCTGACCTCCATTTTTAAATCAAGATGTCAAGCGTGGTCTTCTTTAGACATGATACGATGATTCCTCGTGAACTACTAGGTTTAATGAACACACCGATTACTGAAGAAAAGAACAAGAAATAGTTAATGACTCTTCTTCTCCTCGCATTTCATCGTTTTCGTGATCAATAGTAGTTATTAGGTCTCACGTGACCACTCTATCATTGTTTCTCCTTCATCACCATTTCTCGTCCCTTGGCGATGAGGTCACCACCCACGGTTGTTCGAATTGATCAAGTTCCACTTCATGATAAAACGAAATATCTCCATGAACCCCATGGGGACACGATTCATGATCCGTGAGGCACGATTCGGGGCGATCATCGATCACCAAATTGGCGTAGAGAAGCCAATACTCCAAGCCACGTTTCATGAAGAAGATCCAATTAGCAGCTGTTGATGATGCACGAAGATAGTTCACCCAGTCTTTTCCGAGATGACCGTAAAATTTCCTCAAGATGGTGAAGAAGTCGTTTAGCTGTCGCGTGATGGTAGAAGGATCTGCTTGACCACGGTGATAAACAGCAACTTGCTCTTGATACGTATGTTCCGAATCAATTTCAAACACATCCTTAAAAATTAACACGGCACCATTTGACGTGGCTTCCTCATCATAAACCCTGGTGGTGACTTGCCATTGGGCCTTGTTGACTTGCAATTCATGAATCCATCGAATGAACGTGGTTTTCTCATAGATGGTCAGATGCAAGCAC
>JAJRXH010000665.1 GCA_024276395.1 archaeon | reverse complement strand
CTCCCATTCTTGATCAAACATGCAAACTGCCGTGAGTTTCCAATCATTCCCTAGAAAGTACTGTAAGAATGGGACTTGAATTTCTAGTGAGTGTTCTTGCGAATGAGCTGTTACATCCGCGTTAATTAGGCGGTTTTTTCCCATGTCACTTGCAGTCTTGAGAAGTGTTTTTGTTAGTTCATCATCGATGTCAATTGTTCCTAGGGGAGTTTCCCAACTTCCAGGAGTTGGATAGACCCCGATGGATACATGGCCCTGTCCAGTGTGATTTGGTCCTAGGATGATCACGTGACGAATGTTGGGCTTCGCACGGGCTAGATGAGAGAATCCATGTGCAGCTACTGGTCCAGAGTATATGTATCCAGCATGAGGCGATATAATTCCTATAATGTTCCAATTTTTGGTTTCTGTTGGTTGAAGGTTTTCTTTTGCCTCTCTAGTAATGTCAATCCCAGGACCTAGTTGATGCAAGCAACATTGATGAATTTGCTTCCTTAATGTGGGTTCAGTTCCTTCATACCATGTTCCAGCTTTAGCAGCTCGTCGGTGGAATCTCATACATTCTCACCTCCTCATTTTACGCTTCATTCATTCTTTCCATCAAATATTTATAAGCAATGTTTTTAAATAGTTACTCGCAAGATTCGCTTGAAAGAGAATGTCACAGCGGGTTATATAGGAGCCGGTACGGATGAGTAAGAGCGATTCAGATATTGAAGAATTAAAGGCAAAACTGGATGAGGTGGACATCACCGTTCAGATTCAAAATGTGGTAGCTTCCGTTGATTTGCACGTGAAAATCAAGTTAGAAGCCGCTGCATTGTTATTATCGACTCGCGCTGAGGTGTCCTACATTCCGGAACAATTTCCAGGACTCGTGGTGAAACTCACAGAGCCGAACACGAGTGCACTAATTTTCAGTTCTGGAAAGATGGTCATTACAGGAGCTAAATCTGCAGAATCAATTCGAGAAACGGTGGAGATATTATCACGAGAACTAGAGGCGGCAATTACTCGCAAGAAGGGTAATAAGGAGCCAGAAATTACCATTCAGAACATCGTTGCTTCTGGAAATTTAGGATCAAAAATTAACTTGGAGATAGCGGCCCTGCTGCTAGATAATTCCATGTACGAACCTGAACAGTTTCCAGGGCTGATTTATCGTCTAGATAACCCGAAAACGGTATTATTATTATTCCAGTCTGGAAATACTGTTTGTACAGGCGCTAAGAAAGAAGAATACGTGTATCAGGCGGTTATGACAGTAAAAGAGCAACTTGAGGAAATAGATGCTTTGGTTGAGGATCAACCTGGAGAAGAACGTGTAATGGAATTCTATTTGGAGGGTTGAATTCTATCATCTTCAATTCTCATGTTTAGGTCTCAAGCTCCGGCTAGAATAATTATTCAGAAAATAACATCCATTGCTCTTTTTCATTTCCATTTACTTAAATCTTCTTCAAGAATTACCAATAACCTCAAGAAATGGGTTGTAGTGTCTTTTTCTAGCTCATTGATGGCATTTTCGACTTCTTGAATGGTAGGGCATTCGAGGAATACAATTTTTATTCTAGAGGTGATTGATAATTCAGCGATGATTTTCTTTATTTCTTTCATTGCTATGATTTCCGCAAACAATTTTCCTCTGGCATGCAAAAAATAATCATTAAATAAACATGTTAGTAAGACATCATCCTTGACAGTGAGTTCGCCAGCAAGGGATTGATAGACCTTGAAAACATTGTTTTTTGCGTGGTCGAGTGTTTTTAAAAAGTTACTTAATTTTCTTAGGTGAGAGGTAACAATTTCATTGATTTCCTTCAGTTTCGTGCACTGCATTATTTCCTGAATGAGGAAGTTATCTTGAGTCGTGATGAGAATGACACGCGGATTCTCTGCAAGATACTTGAAAACTTGAGCTGTAGCATGGATGGAATGCCTTGTACCCCGATGATATTCTTTTAGTTCGACAAACCACGTGGAATTGGTGTTCACATTCTGAGCAATTAGATCGGGGCTCGTGATCGTGGTAAATGAAGCATCGGGTATTGGTGATAGTCCGACTTTTTTTAGCAAGTTAGAGATGTTATCGAGTGATTCTCGTGAATGATCAGAGAATGCGTGTCCTTGCATTATCAAGGGGATGTAATCGTCAATTGATGATCGAGGGAAAGACAGGTAGATTTCAATTTTTTGGATGAGTTGCAAGTGAAAAAGATTCCATTCTTTTGGGGGTTCGGAGTGCACAGGAAGTTCTAGCAGCAAATTCTCCATTTTTACTCTGAATGTTTCTAGGAATGTTTTATTGAGGATGAATCCTCTTTCCTTGGCTTTTTGCCGGATTTGATGCCCGCTTCCTCTTTTTTTCTTGCGGTCTCCTCTACTTGGATATCCGAAGATGGAACGCGTGACGGCTGGAGCAAGATTTAGATAGGGATGGTTTCGGACGAGTTCGATGACCGCTTCTTGGCATAAAGTCTTTGTTCTAATTTCCTCTGGTTTTGAAATGAATTCCTCAATTCTCTCTGGAGGGAGGTAAGCCCAAAGACGTTTAATCAATGTTTCTTTTTTTTGTTCCAATGAATGAGTATGTAGCCCAGAAATGGTTTTTACAAGTGGTTCTAAATCATCTTTTTGAAGCAATGCCGTTCTAAAGGAAGAAAATCTTGATGTTTGATCTTTAGACATCTTGATCAAGGGATAATGACGGATGTAGGATGCAAAGTTGAATAAATCATTAGCGTAATGACGACCCATAATACAGAAGAGAGCTGCACGAACCAAAACCATGCCAAGTCGGCATTAGTCTTTGTTTCTTCGTCAACGATGTATTTAGCACCCCATTGTTGAATTTTAGCACCGAATTTCACGTGAAACTTCTCAGATAGAATGATGAAAGGTCTTTGGAAGATGTAAGGATGCTCACATCCCGAGAACAGGTCGATGCACATGTGCAAGAATGCTCCAGCAAATAGCCAGGTGAATGGTCTTATAAGTGGAAGAAACTCATCGATAAGGAGCAAGCTAAGAAGTGGTACCATCCAAGTTAAAAACTCATGGCTGATTCGTCGTTCCCATTTCAATTTTAGGTATATTTTAAGAAGGTAGCTGGAATAATCGGGTAGTTGTGTTCCGACAAGGAAAAACATCAGGTAGATACCTAACTGCAAGTCTAATCTGGGGTTAGTAATGCTCAAGAAGAGCAAAAAGAATCCCATTCCCCATTCCGTGTGTTTCATTGGCTCCATGTGCTGTTCGCATCCTTTTTAACCGCATTTTTCGAGGAGAAAGAAGTAAATCATTCATTTTTCAGAGAAACAAGTATACAATTAGAGATATGGACAATAAATAACTTCCTAGGATTGTTTGACCCCAACACCATGCTAATTCAGCATTGATTCTGTCAGAATATACGAAAGCATCATCTAAGATACTCTTTATCCAAGCTCCGACTCGTGATGTTTGTTCCTTCGTGAAGAGCATGATTTGGTATCTCTTGGACAGTGGTGAGAATGGCCATACCGGAGTTCCTCCAGAGATGATGTCTTCGAGCACGTGTAATGTTGATGCAATGGCCAAATATATGATGAGTGGGATGAAATTGGCGAGAACAAAAAGAAATGCTAAAAAGAAAATGGTGTGAGTAAGGCTTCTATGCCCACGAGAGAAATCAGCTCCACGGAATATGATGGCATCAATTAAATCCGGGAGTTCGCTTCCAATGACAATGAGAACAATTTCTAATGGAGATAGGGAAACATTAATGATACCATGTACGAATAGGAAAAAACTGAGGGTATAGCTTATGTGTCCTATGGGTTCCACCTTAATAACACTCCATGGTACGTAAATAAATGGTTGCATGGTGATTGTCTTATATCATTTTAGCTTGTTCTGTCATTCTCTATTGATTGAATGGGCTAATACTCGTGCTATTTTTTCTTGGGTTTCCCATTGTCCGTACACGTGTCCCCAACCGGCGAGTTGGGCTATTTTTTTGCGTATTTCTGGTGGTATTTGGCTTGGTGTAGCATGTTGCAATGGGGTGCCAACTAATGGCATGAATGAATGTACGTGAATTCTTGCACCGAGATTAATTAATTTCTCCATTAATGCAATGGTTGCCATGGCATCTTCAAGAGTCTCTTCAGGAAGACCAAAAATGATGTCTACTCTTGGCTCAAATCCATATTTCACGAGAATTTTTACAGCATTGATGACAACATCAACATCATGTCCACGCTTGATGCTTTTCAGGGTTCTTTCACTCCCAGACTGGGCACCAACGATGATATTTCTATTACTAACGTATTTTTTGAGAATTTTTATTGCTTCCTCCGTGACAAATTCGGGTCTGACTTCTGAGGGGAAAGATCCAAAAAAAACCTTACCTTCTGGTCCTAATGTTTGTTTAACAGTAGAAAGTAACTCTTCCAGCTGGATGAGGTTCGTGCTCCTTCCACCAGGCGCTCCATAACTTAAGGCATTAGGTGAAATGAATCGGACTTGTTTTAGTCCTCGTTCAGCCATGATCTTTACGAAATGGGCAACATTTTCCACGTTTCGGTGTCGAACTCTCGTTAATCGCGTCTCACAGAAGGTACATGCATGGCTACATCCTCTAGTGATCTCTAAAGGCCTGAAAAGGCCTTGCTTGATTGAAAATGGTGGAAAGTCATTGAGGTCTATCAAGGGAGGTGGGTTCGTGTTTTTGATGCTTCCATCTTCTAGGTAAAAAATTCCAGGAGTTTTTTTCCAATCATCATCATTTTCTAGGTTATTAATGAATTCAATGAGCGTTATTTCACCTTCTCCTGGTATGACAGTGTCAAATCCTAGTTTTAGTGAACCTAAGGGATATCCCTTGCAATGAGGCCCGCCTGCAATCAAGTGTATTTTCTTTTCCTTATCAAGAATCTTGATCTCAGTGAGATATTCTTTAATCTTGGGTACTTGTGCTGAAAAGAAAGAAAACCCCACTATTATCATTTGATAACGCTTTAATGCCCAATTTATCCTTTTTAAGAAGTGTGATTCTTTTTCAACAAACACGGGATATCTAGGATGATATCCTTTTTCTTCTATGGCACCTGTAAGGACGGAAATCGCGTTCATGTTCACTCGAATGCCTGGAAAGATCAAGCAAGTCTTGCTCATTGTTTCTTTTCCTTCATTAATTCTTTTCAAGTTGTTCAAGAATGTTCTTTTTTAAGTGATTTCTGATGTTGTTATTCTTGCTTGGTGAACTATCGTTGTTGTATTATCTTCTCACTTGCCAGTTTCTTTCCTTTTGGCTCCGTTTAGGTGTCTGAATGCAGATTGTGCTTGATGGACGTGATCTTGATAGTATTTTCTGGATGAGAGAGTTGTCACCCATCATCATAGAAATTAAGGTTATCTCTGTGCCCTCTTCATTCGATGTCCATCAATAGTCTACAAGTCACTATGTAACGTGCATTTTTAGCATATCTTAAGGGAAACTCGTACTTGTTACCGCGAGCACAAATGTTTTTTAAGGTGATTCGATGCTGGAAGATGGTGATTGTATGAGTGGCGTTCCTCTGGATGACCTAGTCAATGAGATCTTGCCAGAAATCATTCAGATAAGACGAAAAATTCACGAAAATCCAGAATTAGGATTTGAAGAGTTTGAAACTTCAAAATTAATCGCAACCTACTTGAAAGATTTGGGATTAGAGATGAAAGAGGGAGTAGCAAAAACGGGCGTGGTGGCAATTTTAAGGCCTGTAAATCCGAAAAAAGAAAAAACACTTCTCATTCGTGCAGATATGGATGCGTTACCGTTGCAAGAAGAGACTGATGAACCATTCCGTTCGAGAAATCCAAATAAGATGCACGCCTGTGCACATGATTCACATGTAGCCATGATTCTCGGCGTGGCTAACATTTTAACTAAATTGAAAGATCAACTCCAAGGGAATGTCAAGTTCGTATTTCAACCAGCCGAGGAGGGACCGGGTGGAGCTCGTCCAATGATACGTGAAGGAGTCTTGAAGGATCCTGATGTCACCGCAGCTATTGCCTTGCACGTTGATTCAAAGCAACCCACGGGGAAGATTGCTCTTAGAAAGGGATACGTGACAGCATCTGCTGATGACTTTCACATTACCTTGAAAGGTCCGGGAGGGCATGGTTCGGCACCACATATGACGAAAGATTTAGTTTTGATAGGTTCACAATTGGTTTTAGCATTACATGCACTTCCCACGAGAGAGGTTGATCCTCTTGAGCCTGTCGTGCTGACAATTGGTCGTTTCAGTGCTGGAACAAGGCATAACATCATCGGCGATTCAGCATTGCTAGAAGGAACTCTTCGTACCTTTAATGAAGAGGTTAGGCAATACTTGCTTGAACGCATCAGGGAAACTGTGGATAGATTTGCCGATCTTTATGGGATTGAGGTGTCCATTGATATTAATCCCAATGATTCTGGATATTCGGCTGGATGGAATGATCCAGAATTCACAGAACTCGTGGCAAAAGCCATTAAAAGTAATCTAGGAGATGACGTGATAACGTGGGAAGAAAAGCCCATAATGGGAGCGGAAGATTTTTTTGAATTCGGTCTTAATAAGAGCATTCCGACTTGCATGTTTTTCGTGGGCACGAAAAATGAAGAGAAGGGATGCGTGCACTCGATGCATAGCTCTCATTTCAAGCTCGATGAGGATTGTCTCCCCATTGGTATCAAGGCAATGGTCTCAGCAGCCTTATCTTACTTGAAAGAATGAATGAAAAACCACCCGTGACCAGGGGTAATCCCACGAGGGCTCGTGTTTTATCCTCGACTTTCGTGGAGAAACCATGGCCTCACGGATGACGCAATGTTGATGCTTGAAAACCACACATCACCGACGTGATGACGTGATCGGAAAAACAGAAGAAAAGAGAGAAACCACCCGTGACCAGGGGTAATCCCACGAGGACTCGTTTTTTATCCTCGCAACGCACGGAACGACAGCAGCATCACGGGTGACGCGATGCCGATGCTTGAAAGCCACGCATCACCGACGTGATGACGTGATCGACAAAACTGAAGATAAAAAAGAGAGAAACCACCCGTGACCAGGGGTAATCCCACGAGACCTCGTGTTTTATCCTCGCAACGCACGAAACGACAGCAGCATCACGGATGACGCGATGCCGATGCTTGAAAGCCATGCATCACCGACGTGATGACGTGATCGACAAAACAGAAGAGAAAAAAGAAGAAAAGCACCCGTGACCACGGGTAATCCCACGAGACCTCGTGTTTTATCCTCGCATCGCGGGGAGAGGTCCTCACGAAGCGATTAACG
>JAJRXH010000664.1 GCA_024276395.1 archaeon | reverse complement strand
TTGTTGTTGTTGTAATTGTAATCTCAGAATACTTGCCTGTTGCTCTAGAATATCTAGCGGTGACGGTTTTCGCATGAGAAACTGTAAGATCCACTCGATGGATTGAAATAGTTTTGAGAGAATGGTAGTCATGGTAGAGAGGATGTCCCAAGTTTCATCGAGTTCCTGATGCGCACTTTCAATGTGGACAGCTAAGGGAGCGAGTTGTTGTTTTCTTCTTTCACATGCAAGATTGATGGTTTTGAGGATTGAACGAGGGGCAATTGGAAATGGTTTTAGTTCGTGCGTGCGATGTTCTTCGAAAAAGCCGTTAGGACATCTTCCCATCATTTCTTTCTTGCATTCACGGGCACATTCTTGGCAAATGAAACTATAGCACTCTAGACAGATGAGCCAATCTTTTTCCATTGCCTCTTTATAGTCCACGGTTTCCTTGTGTCCAATACATTGCAATGGAATCAAATCTTCTAGGATTTCAAATTCTGTCATGACTTTTCTCGCCATCGTGATGGTGTTCACGTGTTACACGTGAGTGATAACTGCTGGCTCATTGATAAAACACGCTCAAGAGCGCATTCGGATGCCGTGCTTGTTGTCATTTTTCTAAGTCAATGAGGATACCTACTTCTGGATTTCCGGTTACGAATTCCATTGCAATGATGTTTTCTTCATTTTCAATCATGGACGCAATCTTTTGCAATGTCTTCGTGGCGCGTTCCTTGGATATGGCAAACAACGAAGTGATGTAAACGCTATCTACCCCAGCTGGCAACTTGGTATCTTCTACACGTGTCATTAATGTAGGACAATAGCGATGGTTGATTGCTAAATGGAATGGTACGATTTCATCGTGAGGGACGTACATGATTCTTTTTGCCGTCTCTCGTGGAATGAAAACGATTCCTTCTATTTCTTGTCCAACTTTGGTGATGCTTTTAACGACAGCTAGTGTTGATAATCGTCCTCTACCCATTATTTTCACGTTAATTCGATAAATTCCTTCCATCAGCCCAAAGGCATGTTGAATCATGAATTCTCCATCAAATACAGGAATGGTCCAAGTGACTCTTCCTTCGATCATGGTTTTTGATTTCCAAATTCCTCCAATTGCAGCTATGTCTTTCCCTAAAGGAATGAGTTCACGAGGACGGATTGCAGCATCGAAACAAGAAGCAGTAGGTAAGGGAAGAATCACGTCAAGGATGAAATTTCTGAATTCATTGATGAGCTGCTGCTTGTTCAATCCCCAAGCTTGGATGATTACTCCCATTCTTCCATCAGGTGTCAATTCAGGCTTCATTAAAACGCTTTCCATCCCCATGAAACACTCTTGATCATCACCTATTATTGATGGATACTTGAACGTGAGGCTTTCTAGATCTTTTATAAGTTCTTCTGCATCAACGGTAACGACACACCTAAAGCAATATCCCTTTCTCGCAAGAATTCTGGTTTCATTTAGCATTTTGGTCACTTGATTTCCCTCTCGTGTTTTTTCATCACCGTGACAATACGTGATGTTTCATTGGTTTCTTTCTGCATCACGTAAGAATGTGGTAATTCAAAAAGTTTGTTAAATTCTTTGGATGTTAGATGGAATGAATCAGAATTAAAATCCCTCTTGTTATTGGGAAGGTGATGTGGTTCAATGGTTCATTCATGCTTGTTAATTTCTCAACGTGTTGATGTGGTCTCTCATCAATCCAGATTCTTGTGGGTCATTTAATCTCGGTTGGTGTATTTTTTGGTTCATGTTGATGTCATTTCGATGTTCGGAATTTTGGTCAGGTGATAATTCTATTAACTATCGTCCGTGAACTGAAGGCTGATGAACATGACAAAACTGAAAGAAGGAATGAAAGCACCTGATTTCGAAGGAATCATTGAAACAGGTGAAAAAATACGATTATCAGAATTTCATGGCAAGTACGTGGTGTTGTTCTTTTATCCAGCAGCAGAAACACATGGTTGCACGCGTGAAGCTTGTGGTTTTAGAGACCACTACGAAGAACTCGTGGCAGATGACGTGGAAGTCATTGGCGTCTCAGTGGATCCTGTGGAGAAACAAAGAAGATTTAAGGATCGATACAATCTTCCTTATCATCTCGTGGCTGACGTGACAAAAGAGATATCACGTCGGTACTCTGGTCTAGGATTGCTAGGACGTGCAAATCGCGTGACATTCTTGATTGGTCCAGATGGCACCATCAAGAAGATATGGAAGATGACTGGACTTTTATCACAACTTAACTTGAAAAAGCACGCTGAAGAGGTAAAAAAGACCATTAAACGCCTTAAACAGCAGACAAATCAAGTAATGACGTGATGCAATGATTTACTTCTTTCCTAGGCTCTCGGCCTAAAGCATCTAACTGGCTTGAACAGGGAGAACTTGATCATCTCGTGTTCCAACTAATGATCATCGGGGTGATCGTTCAAAATGGAACTTTAGCAGCTCTCTGGCTTCATTTTCGTCAAGTCAAGACCCCAATCAAGGGTTGGACTCCAAAACCTAGTGAAACCATAAAAATACCCCTGAATTTGGATGAAATTACTAGTATCAAAGAATTACCCGGAGATGTGAAGTGGGATCAGCTGGAAATTCAACGTTATGTTCTTTATCACGTTCCAAGAGCAAGATCGATTGATATGTTCATTATGTCCGATGAAAGATTGGTGTTGATTCAAGTCACTACTTCCATTCGTCCTTCTTTGGAAAGAATAAGACAGTTGGCAACCACGGTCAGTGAAGTAAGCTCGCTATATCCTGAAAAGCAAGTGATGGGATGGTTTGTTTCTCTATTTGATGTGCCACATGATGAACTGGAAACTGAAATCCTTGAAAAACTCATCATTACTGATGGTAGGCAAGTAAGCCTTCTTCTTGGAAAGGAGCTGTACGAACGCCTCATTCAGGTCAAAAAAAAATATCTTGGCATATTTTCTCGTGAACAGCTGAACGAGACCGTCGATGCCCAATGAAACAGATAGTAATGATCCATGAATGATTTGCTCGAAATCCCTCAGTTAAACCTTGTTGTTGCCTGGTTCTCCACCATTTTGGGTATATCGTCTTCTTTTTTTCACATGATCCACCACCAACATGACGATTCCAGCAACAACCAAGGAAGGCACCAACACGACTCCCGTGGTTTCAAGCAGCTCTGCCATGGCAGCCCCAGCATCTTTGCTCAAGGATTCTTCTTCATTCAGGTACCACCATGGCGGTAAGGAAGTCACATCATCCACGATGTGTGGTGGATATTGGTCGGGATGTAACTGATACTCCACGAGAAAGAAATCGCCATCCCCTATGTGATAATTCCGATTCTTCCATCCTAGATAGCCCGCACCATACAACCGTTGGGTCTCCACGTCAAGATACAAGTCACTCAAGTACAGGTTACCCACGGTGTCTCTGATGGTCTCGTCAAGCAACGTCCAATTACCCAGCATTTTTCCTTCATGTAGTGATATCACGTACAGGTCCGTCCAAAGAGATGCACCTCGAGGATTTGAAAGGTCATCATCAAGGCCCACTGCCACGAAAATTACGTCATTGACTTCATCCACCTCCAATGACAGGGCCAGTCCATCAAACTCTTCGGGTCGACCCCACACGCGTGCCCACTCGGCATTTCCATCACGAGTCACGTACACTAACCCAGGATCGGTGCGCAAGAGCCATCGGATCGTGTTTTTGAGATCTTCCTCGTCACGTGGTGGTGATTCCGTGCTTAATCCGACGATGAAATCTCCATTGGCCAATTGTTCTAACACGAGAGGCTGCTCACGATACGTGATGTCCCACGCCCGCATCCACAGCAAGGAGCCATCTGGACGATACTTTAGGAGGACAAGATCCGTCCAAGAGGGCTCTTGAAGGGGGTCCGCGTTCATCAGCCGCACCTTGGGGATTCCTTCCGCCGCAACCAAGAGCGTTCCATCCAGCCGGTCAATGGTCACGAGCTTCGGGTAAATCACCCAGGCATCCGAGGGAAGATCAGCCGATGAAGGATATTCAATCAGCCATAATAGGTCACCACTTGCACTGTACTTGGCAAAAAAACCGCTAATGGACTGATAGCGTGTTCCCGGGGATGCCCAGCCCGTAATGTAAACGGATCCATCTGAAGGATCAATGGTCATCCCGTTCTCTCGATGTATCTCGGTCCAATGATCACCTCCTAGGATTTCTCGTGACCACGTCACGTGTCCCTCTGACGTTACCTTGTACAAGCGATGCCGTCTCAACTGGTCGTCCACAGACTTACCTTCCGTCATCACGTACATGACGTAAGATTCACCGTTCTCATTCGTGCCGCTACTGCTACCTCGTGCTGATTCCAAGATTTGAAAGTTACTGGGCACGTTATTAAGAAGGCCACTTGCTGGTAGGTAGGTGACGTTGCGTATCGTGACGTTCACGCCTGGAGGTTCGGTCATATCGCTGGGTACCGTCGTGGTGGAGGCATTCTCATCAAGCGTGAGTTCCATGATGATCGTGCCCACATCTGGATAGTAGGGGCCGCTGGAGCCCACCAAGATGAAACGTCGTGCTTGTCCCAAGGGTGTATCCGTGGTGGGATCATTCTTCAAGCTTGCTGGATGAGGAACAACGAAATCGAGGCCATCAGCATAATACAAGGTATGACCTTGCCAGATGCGACCCCAGGTGATGTTTCGCAGTATGGTGGCAAGAGGTGAACTCGTGGGAAGCGTTGGAGCTTGTTCGTCGGGTTGAGCTTGCAGCATCCTTGCGGGTCTTGGAACCGTGACGTGCTTGTCGATCTCATCACGTGGGTAGGGAAGGGTTCCATTGTCTTGGTACTTATCGGGGACTTCGATGATGCAGCCAAAGCAGAAAAGAAAGATTGCCAAGTAGTAGAAGAGAGGAAGGAGTGTCAAGAAAACGATAATGAAGAGAAAAAAGGTACCAATAGCCTTCTGCTTCATTCCCTTGTGACGAATGGATTGCCACGTGCCATCATCATTAGCGGCTTCACGGTTCATCTTGTTTGTGACCTCCTTTCGTTAATTCTCGTTAGGTTCGAGCATCATCTTTCCACCACCATTCCCATGGTGTTTCAAGATGGTACGTTTTTTTCGCCTCAAATTCTTTTCTTTCTATTAAGGGCTAGTGGGTGTCATTCTTCACCGCGATCGTAATGGTAGCATCTCGCTGGGAAATGCCATCATTGGATGAGAAATCCACGACAGCGTAGACCTCTTCATAGGGGAGAAGTTGCACCTTACCAATAGGGTAAAATGGATCTACGACAGACGAGAAAGGAAGGATTTTGCATCCCGTGATGGGAGAACATCCAGGCGGTGGCGGGGGACTGTAGTGTTTTATCACGACTTGTTTCGTGATGCCAGCAATCTTGTCAGCAACGTCTGGAACTGCGACTGTAATTCGATAATCGGAAGAACTAGATAGTATTTCCTCATAGTAGTAGCTATCAAGACTGACTTGCTTATAATTTACCCATTTTCTTCTATATTGATCCCATTGATCAATTTTCACGGTCCATTGATAACCATTAGGAGCGAGATAGGGACCAGCATTCAGTGGAGAACCAATATCAAGAATAGGAGTTATTAATACCTCGGTACTACGCTTCGTGGCATTTGAAAGGATTAGAGCGTATGATGAAAGATACGGTTCTCCACCAGTAGCTTCACAGGTGGGAAACAAGTAATGGAGGCTCATCATAGCACATACCTTCCTCACGATGTCGGCTGGAAACATCTCCGTGATGATTTTCCAAAAATACTCGAAAGTAATGTGAACGGTGCCACTACGTGTTTGATAATGTTGTTTAATTATCTTCCAGATTCCATTAAAGCCAAAAGATACTTGGTCGAGAGTGCTTGTGGTTGTCACCAAGCCACCTTTGGCAAAAGTCGTAGTTACGCTTTCGAGTGGACTATCATCGCTGAAATCCCACAAAATCTTTGTGATTTTTACTTGAGATAGGTCAAGTGACTCTGGCAAGTTTCTAACGCTTTGTTGTAAGACTTCCGACTCAAAATCCATACTTATTTCGGGCACAATAGAGCCATCATACGATTCTCCACCCTCTAGTGGTTGTGGATCGTCTAAGACCGAGATGGCAAAGAAATCGGCGAACCCTTCCAAGAAGGTCACGTGAGCTCCATTAAATATATTATTTGGAAAAGCCTCCATAAACACGTGATGGCCGTATTCATGGAGAATGATGAAGGGATATTGTGCCGTGAGGGGACTCCATAATGATATGACCTTTAAGGGCCTGTTGTAATTTGCAAGGGCGTTACTAGGAAGTAATGGCCACCGATAGGGATACCACACTTCAACTGGTCCTGGGAGACTTGACGTGACGCTGCCATCGTCAAGAGATTCCTGCGTGTGGGCGATCACAAAGGCCCATCCTGCGGTGAGGGCACTAAACAGTCGAAATGCGTCTTCCGTTGCATAATCAGCACTTGTTATGATCTTCTGAGACAAATCAAAATCATCAGAAAGGTCATAGTAGGGCCCAAACTTGACACTGTAGCTCTTACTTAATCCGTTGGGCCATATCCCACCCACGAAAGAATTAGCGGCACTCACCGTGATGGTCAACTTGTAGATATCCTCGCTAAGTAATACTTTTTGAGGAATGCATCCAAAAAACTGACCATATCGATTAGTCAACACGTTAAATGTTCGGCTATAGAGAGGATTGTTGTAACCAAGGTTTGGATCTCGATAAACAACCTTGATATTAACACTTGCCCACACCAATGGCCGTGTCCAAGTGAGTGAATCATCTGAACGAATTTTCTTGTTGAGCACATAATAAAATAATTGTCCTTGAATGCGATATTGATCACTTGCACAAGTAAAAACGCTGAGATCATCTGGTGGAAGATCAGGCAAGGTTCTTTGGAGAGATTTTTGATTAGGAATGTCATAACTGAAGATGTAGGAGAGTTTCCGTTGCCGTTCATTCCACGTGCTAGTTGTAGACCTAGTTATTATCTTGCTAGTTAACTTAACTTCCTTTGATGAAGTTTGAACCTGTGTTTTTTCAGCGATAAAATAAAGATTTTTAGCATTTCTACCATTCAAATATCTACCATTTAAGAGACCAATCATCGAAACATCTGCATTAATAATGCTACGAGAAACTTCACCGTCATACCAAGTAGCGAGTGAAGGGTCGTTCTCCACGTGAACGACAATAGAAATGCCAGGAAAATCCACGTTAATAATTGTCGATCCCACATTATAAGGAATAACCATCATTGGTAGCAGCATCACTATCGACAATCCCATTCCTATAAGAGATTTCTGATTTCTGATTTCTGATTTCTGATTTCTGATTTCTGATTTCTGATTTCTGATTTCTGATTTCTGATTTCTGATTTCTGAGTTATAGACTCGGTCACCACGCTTAAACACCCCTTACTTTTTTTACGACTGATGATTAAGGATGTGTGTTTCGTTTATGCACATTCATCTCTGCTGGTTGGTTTGGTGATGACCAGAGTTCTTCGAATGAAATCACGAGGGCATCTTTTAAAACTCTTGTGAGGGCAGAGGTGTCAAGAATGAGACCACCGTTCACCACAGGAATGAAGACTTCATCGAGGATAATTCAGAGAAATGCTTGAAGGAATTGCTTTCACCCTTTTTAATGATAATGTAGAAGTGGTTCATCCCAAGTGGTATGAAATTATGGAGTGTGTTAGTGCTTAATATGACATAGTCAAATTCATCATCGGCACGGGTAACAAATACCCGCTGGTTATCAGAGTGAACCGCGTAATATGAAACGTCTTCTTGAGCGAGATGTAATCACGGTGCTGGAGCGTTTCTTGACCATACGAATAGGAAGTGATTTGCAGTAACAACATACAAGTCA
>JAJRXH010000663.1 GCA_024276395.1 archaeon | reverse complement strand
CATTAAGACGTATCCGAATTGGACATTATCAACTTCTGGGTTTAGGACTTCTCGTGATTTTAATGTTACCAATGATGTTCACCGGCATTCTTTCCGACGGTGTATCTCGATATGGGGATGCCTACCGACTTGATGAGTTAAAGACAAAAGATCTTGAAAAAATAAAGGCGATGGTTCTAAATGTCTTGAAGAAAGATGGAGCAAAGGATTCCGTAACACGAACAACGGAAGAACTTCCATCCAAGGGGATTTTAATTCAATTCAAGAACTTTTCAGATCGTGAAAAGTTTCTAAAAATGGTTAACGAGTTATCTTCCAGTCAAAAAGAGAACGTGAAAATTAATTACGTATACAAGAATTTTCCCGTAGTGTTAATTAGCACGACACCAGAATTAAAAGATTCTCTCGTGAATTTTCGTTCTTCTTCCATCAAGATAGCTGGAAATGAACCTTTTCAGATGGTCTTTGATCCAAGAACGTTGTTCCCATGGAGAGAAAACACTTTTCTGGAAAAAAATTATCAATTTAACCTCGACGTCAAACCAGTAGAGACAAGTAGACGATTGACGAAGACATTTCTTTCACCTAATATGGACTCTCCCATCATTCAAACATCTAGAATCAATCAGTTTAGTTCTCTCACTGATAAGACAAGCATTCCCGCTCGGGTAACAAATGCAACCATCTTGTGGGATTTGGGATACAAGGGAAAAGGAATCACGATAGGGATAGCTGATACTGGTATTTGGAGTGGACATCCTGATCTCTCGGTTGCGGTTGTTCGCAATTATGTGAATGCTCAATATGGCTATGATACCGTCGAAGATGAGAATGACGGCCATGGTCACGGAACTCACGTGGCGGGAATAGCTGCGGGGACGGGAGTTGCCTCATCCAGCACTTATGTCGGAATGGCACCAGAAGCGACTTTGTATTCCTTCAAAGTTGCGACATCTTTTGGTTCAGCAACCCCAGCTGGTTTATTGGCAGCCATTGATGATGCGATAACAATGGATGTGGATGTACTGTCCATTTCATTAGGTTTTAGTAGTGGTGATGCTGATGATATCATTTCCAGTGCCGTGGACAGGGCTGTTGACTCTGGGGTGGTGGTAACTGTTTCAGCTGGAAATTCTGGTCCTTCCTTATATACTATAAGTTCTCCAGCCACAGCCCGTAAGGTCATTACTGTTGGTGCTGGAAATTATGATCTTGAGGTAGTAGATTTCTCTAGTCGTGGGCCATCCTCGGATGGTCGTGTTGACCCAGATGTCATTGCACCTGGGGAGAATGTCATCTCCACGCTTTCACGAGGTAGCGTGATTGACGAGGCTCTAAATGCACTTGTGGGATATGATGCGATCATCAAGGGAGATGGTGGTGATTATGTTCCCTTGTCCGGAACGTCAATGGCTGCACCAGTTGTTGCTGGTGCTGCCGCTTTACTGCGTCAAGCTTTTCCCCAAGCAACTCCATTAGAGATAAAAGCAGCCATTCAGGCATCTGCAACAAAGTTGGCCCATCCACAAGGGACGTATGCCACCGGAAGTGGATATCTGAACGTGGCAGCGGCTTATAAATATCTTTCAGAAAACCAGGGCAAAATGGTAGTGGTACAGCCAGATGTGATTGAATTTGTTGATCCACCCCGTTTTACTGGAGAAAGTCAAGTGTTGAAGGTTTCCATCATTGCTAGTCAACTTCGTTCCGTGAAGGTTTCTGTTGAAGGTAACATGTCTACATTCATTTCTATTCCGACAATTGTAGAATTGGATTCGTCAGGATATGGTGAGTTTTACATCAACATCACCGTTCCTTTTGGCATCCCTGAAGGTACTTACGTGGCGACAATGAAAATCCGTGATTCACAGCTGCAGATTGTAAGAGAAGTGGTCATTCAGTCATTAGAAATACAACATCCCCGATCCCGTATTTTATGGGATTTGTGGCACAATGATTTGTCAGATTCCTTCCTCATCAATTTTCGAGATTTACAAGAATACTTGGAAAGCGAACTCAATTATTCCTTGGTGTTATGGGATGAACCTTGGAATTTACCAGAATTACTCAATTTCGATCTCGTCATTTTAACTGACCCCGAGATTGCGTTGACACCACATGACCGCGAAGTTTTGTCGCAATATCTGTCTCTAGGAGGTAATCTCATTCTCTTGGCCAGTTATGGTCCCAATTATGAGGTTAACTCGCTCAATGAATTTCTGGCACCCATAGGAATTGGTTTTTCTGATTCCTTTTTGCCATCAATAGTGGATGATGGAATCTCATTAGGTTTTCTTGAAACGGAAGTAGGAAATGCCGTGTTGAATGCAACATGGTTTAGAGATGGATTGTCAAATCTCTCTTGGCCATTAGGATCAAAAATTCGAGTAAAATCGTCATTGGGATCATCAGTTGGTGGATACGTGAGCAAGTTGGGTTCATCTGATGTTCCAGTACTTGCTTATTCAGATCTTTCAAAGTATGAGTCTTTTCCTCTTGCACTTTCATCAGATGGAATGTTACTTCCCTCAGCAACAAAAGCTGGTAAATTGGTCGTGCTTGCGTCAGAACTAGTATGGTACGGGTGGCATTGGCAATCTTTTGACACTTCTACTCATTTCGACTTTACTGCAGATTTGTTCAACTGGATTTTGTCTCCAACGCTTGAAGAGGGTGTTAATCTAGCTGCAAAGAACGATGCTATCGCGGACTGGAATCAAGTAGGAATTAACATGTACCTTAATTCAACGGAAATTTTGTCTAATCAGACTATAGCTGCTACGATTCGAATCTTTGACAAAACCACGAATTCATTCGGAAGCAATTTTCCTTCGAACATTAGCATCATCGTGAGAAATGAATCCACCGTGGTAAATACTTTGAATTCGAGCTTAGATCAACAAGGTTTAGCCTCTTTTCTCATTGATGTTAGTGATTTGCCACAAGGATGGTATGGTGTGAGTGTAGCTATGAAGACCTTGAATGGTTCTACGGTGGGCTTTAGATGGAACCTATTTCACGTGCGGAATGCCACTAACCTCTCAAATGAAGGACGTTCTGGCCTGACGGATATTTCTTCTTCTGTAACTGGGTCTGATACATCAAGACCCTCAAATTGGGTGAGTCTTCTTACCAGCGATAATCCAGGGATGAATTACACAAAGGTTTACAAGAAACAGCAAGTAAGGTTTACTTTCGTGGTTAATCAGACACGGGAATTTGACTCGCTCAATGTTGCCGTGTTTGAAATTGGAGAAGGTCTTTCTTCACTAATCGTGAGAAACGTTACAGAATTTGTAACGTATGATGATTTACAAGTAACTTTCATAGATGATAAATCTTCAACGGAGAAAGTATATCAGTCATTATGGACTCCTCCAGTAGATGCTCATCAAGGACAGTACATGGTGCTGATTGAAGTGATTGAGGTTCAAGATGGTATGAGGGTGGTAACAGATCAGCAGGGTTTCATTTTCTACGTGTATGAAGATCAACCATCAATATCTTCGACCGCAAGTACATTTAATGGGGCGTCCTTGGTAGACGTGAATACCAAGTTACAAAGAGTTTCAGCAGGGCAAGAGGTTACGATACAAATAACTGGTAATGATTATACCGACTCTCTCGAAGAAATGCGGGCACAAGTTTTGTTCATTCATTATTACTTCTTTTTGATGACGAGCATCATTCTTCGATCTTATCCGTTAAACTATTCCTCGAAGGTTGCTGCTTTTGAAGGAGAAATTACCATTCCAGAGCAAAATTTATTGTCAATTAGTCTCCAAGAGCAACAATTGCGGTTAAAAACTGGTTCTGATCAGATTTATGCATTAATTTATGTCTTAAGGGATTCGCAAGGAAACTATGCTTTGGATGTAGTTCCAATGGTCATTGAGGGATCGGTCATTTCTTTGGGTTCCGCTTCGGGTCTCATTCTAATTTTGTTACTCGTCGTGATCCTTGGTGCTTTGTTCTTGTATTTTTGGCAGCGATCAAAGAGGTCTCGTGTTCGATCATCAATGCGTTCTCCTTTCACGAGTTATCAACAATTTTATCAATACGGACCGCTATATGCACCTCCAGGCAGTATGAGAAGTTCTGAGATGTCCCGTCCTCTTGATGTACCACCAGAATCAGCCCAACCATCTCTTTCCACGACAAGAAAGTTTTGTCGTTATTGTGGATTCCCAATCCGTCCGACAGATTCATTTTGTGGTAATTGTGGCAAGAGACTGTAGATATCCGTTCTCAATCCAAGAGATTTCAGCTCGAAGAGAAAAGGATTAGAAAATGTCTATTCCGAGAAGTTGGCCTGAAAAGAACGTGCCTTTCCCATCATCGGTATGAGAACTACCATTCATTGATGATGTTTGACCATCTTGATAAAAAAATCTGGGGAATCGCTTTAGGAGACTGGCGTATGGCCGTTCTCTTCAATAAATCATACATCGATGTCATTCTAGGGACAAGTTTTTGATTGGATTGTTCAAAAAATGAAAGTTTCGGAAAGGACTAATCAAAATTAACTATCTTTCTTTTTTTCATATTTTTTATTATTCATCAACTTGCCGAAGAAATCCTCTAATTCGGAATCAAGGATGGATTCTGTCAAAAAGTTGTCATCTTTTGGTTCCATGCTGTGATTTTTGAGTAATTCTTCATTTTTTTCAGTGAATGATTGTTCTGGAACTGAGATTTCATCCGTTATTTCATCTTCACTCTGAGTTGGTTGGGATACGTTCGGTGGAGACATTGATGATTGCGTTTCTTGGTGATTCATTTGCGATCTTCCATCAAGGACGGCATCTTGTGAATTTGATGCTGGATTATTTAGAACGGGATTACTCTGATGGATGTTCAGTAAGGATTCAAGTGAATCGATCCATTCTTCTGTGAGATCATCGACATTCTCTGGACTCATGTCCACGAGAGTGGATGTACTCTCAAGACTTTCATTTAACGGTGGCGAATTAGTGTCAATTTTATCAGAAAGATCATCATGTCCAGTTGTTTCTTCAAGCAATTCATCTGTTTGGCTTTCCTCTTCTTCAGATATCATTGTTTCTTTTTCTTCTTCAAGTTCCCTTGCTATCATTTCTATATCTCGATAGAATTGTGCCTTGAGTTCGGCGATTCTGCTTTGTAAACGGGTTGTTGGCTGGGATGAAGGTTCTTGTTCTTGATTGATCGTGATGCTTGATGTTCTCATTGTTTCTGATTCGGGTTCCGTGAGTATTTCCGTGGAACTTGCACTAAAGTTATCAAGAAACGTGATGATTTTTCTAAATTTTTCTTCCGATATTAGAATGGCATCTTCTCTTTCTTGCATCCAAAGCTCAAAGATGCGTTCGTCTCTTGTCTTCTTTTCTGCAGTGATGTGAATTTCTTTCCCCTCATCATCAGTCAGTATCCATTCAAGAGAAATATCATCCATCAGAGTATTGCTTGCTTCTGAATGGATTTCTTTTAGAATTTTGAGCGTTACATCCAGCTCGGAATGACTTAAATTGAGGATGTCATTAGAATTTAACACGACTCTGATTTTTTCCCATTGGTTATTTGCCCAAATAGCCTCAAGATAGATGGGAATGTCCTCTTCATCCCTCTTTCTTGCCAGAATCTTTTTGCGGATGATTTTCTTGGTAATTTTGAGGGACAACTTTTCATCACCCTTTCATTTCATGTAAATATCTGCGTGACAACTTTAAAAACGGTGACGTGATGCGGATGCTTGAAGGACATTTAAGTTTCATTCTCATCTTCCTCTAAAGTCACGCTCAGGAAGCAGCGCGAGAAGGTTTGATGATGCCAAAAACAAGTGTATTATCGGTTCGCATTGATAAGGAAACTAGAGAAATTCTAGAGAGACATGCCGAGTTGTTACAGATGAAACCTACCACGTTAGCAGCAAGAGTGCTCAAGGATTGCACTGAAGAATGGGTACGGAAGTACGTGAAGAGGGTATATTCCGAGGTGTTTGATGCTGAACTAGAGAACGGTGATTAAAATGGTGGGGATTGATGAAATTTTACTTTTGACCTTTCCATTGACGTTATTAGGGATGATTAGTGCCATAGTTGCCTATTACTTGTGGCAGCACAAGCAAAAAGTAGGAGATGAGGCGTCATTTCTTCACTTGACTCTGATATTCATTTTAGGTGTGTTATTATTCTTTATT
>JAJRXH010000662.1 GCA_024276395.1 archaeon | reverse complement strand
CTTTTACTTCTTCGATGCTTACATCAAGCTTAGGATTAAGCCAAAAAGTCAAGATTTTCAAGTCAGAACTAGCAACTTTTCCCGTAATTTCAAGAGTCATAGATAACATCGAAGGTGGCGATATTACTAATTCCACTTGACGATGTTAGTCCTGTAACCAATTAGGAACATCAAATATCTTGCTAGTACCGAATTTAAGAAACCAAAAGTATTTGAATAATCCTCGTTTATGAATGCTCACATCAACAACGCTCGAACAATTATCGATTCAAAGAGAGTTATTCAGTTCTCCCCGTCATTTAAAAGATGTTTTTAAAAACCTATTCATTCTTTTAAATACTTCAAGGAGAAATGAATAACTCCCGTTGATGTTTATCTTTTAAGAATATTTTTTAAGAAGAAATATTAAGAAGAAATATCGGAGATTTTCATTCGCTTCAATAATTCGGAAGATGGAATGGTTCATCCCATAATGATAAATAGGAGAATCTTGAATGAGCACAACGTGAACGAGTCGTGAACGCGTGAAAAATGAGCGCAGCTCGATGGAGATGACAGCGTAATGATGTAATTCAGTATCAATGACCCCTAATTACTGGTAATAATTTCATTCTATCCGTTTCTGAATCAGCGTTCCTTCTTCGGTCGGTACCATTAAGGATAGGATGACGAGGGATGGAAAATCGCGTGTATGGCTTTGGTTCATCATCGAATGTACTGACACCCTTCCCGTATTTATTTGAACGAAAATGATAAATCGAATTAACATCCACGCTCGATGTGAACAGGTGGCTAATATGGGATACATCCATCACGAAATTAATTCTTGCTCAATAACGACATATCATAAGGTGAAACACACGATTAGCAGCATCTCACCTTTTTTTAATTAATTAGTCAATTAATCAGATTAAATCAAAAATAAATAGTGATAAGAATCCAAGTCACTCAAAAAGATGACTAGTTTCTGGAGAATCTGGAAGAACCTTCAACACTTGCAGAACATAAAGTTGTGCAACATTAAGAAGTTCCTTGAAATTGATGCGAAGAAGCTGCTTCACACCTCCTTCACCTTCGATTGGGAGGATTTCTTCAAGGAGTTTTTTCAAGTTTTTAGAAAAGGTACAAGTTTTCGTCAGTTCAGGCATGGCAGACTCGAGTCGTTCGAGATCCTTAACTCGAGCCCAATAAGAAGATTCATTATGAGTGGTCGTAGCGGCATGTTGTAGCGATGAAGATCGTGGAATCACGGAGGTTAATGAACCTAATTTTGTCACGTAATGAGAGAGAAGGACATCCGTTGCCATAATGCTACTAATTACTAGCATTTTACATGCAAGATACTTGTCCAACACGCGATGTGCTGTCACGTAGGTCCTTAATGCCAAGCGGAGATAGTCTTGAGCATCTTTAAATGTGGATTTCAATTGCATTGCCTCGGCGTCTCTCTACTCCTAGAAAACACATTGATGTTTAAAAACATTGATTTAAAAAGTCAATGAGAACAATGACGTGAGAAGGATGTTCTACTTTCATCAATGGAACGAGAAATGATTCCAACTTTTCATTCACCGTACAGAGTAACGAGAATTTTTCGTTGTCTTGTTCTGACATCCAATTCGATGAACACGAGTTGTTGCCACGTTCCGAGTTGCAAGCGACCGTTGGCAAAAGGTATCGTGATACTAGGGCCCAGCAAGCTAGCTCTCACGTGACTATGTCCATTACCGTCGTGCCACATCTCGTGATGATGATAGTAGATGTCTTTAGGAATGATTCGCTCCAAGAATTTCGGAAAATCTTTTTGAAGGCCTGGCTCATGCTCGATGGTTATCAAGGCACCAGTCGACCCTGGAACAAACACGTTCGCCATACCTTGTTTCAAGTCGCTCTTTTTTAGGACGTGTTGCACGTTCTCGGTGATGTCTACCATTTCAAGTTCATTCGTGGCCCTTAACAAGATTTCATCTTGATACACAGTCATCCACGCCACCCTCCATTTATTTATCGGTAATTATCTGTCTTTCATTCATCCAAAAAAATCCGTCAAGCTTTTTTGTTCTTTTTTCTTCTTTTTCTTTTTCTTTT
>JAJRXH010000661.1 GCA_024276395.1 archaeon | reverse complement strand
TGGTGATAAATGTTGGATGGCCTAAATCACGTGGTCTTTTCTCTAGAGCTGTTACCAAAAAAGAAAAAATAGTCATACATCTGCTGACAACATGAAAGCATGAATATGATGGAAAGAGCACGAACTTTTTTTATCCGTGTCGGAGGTCAAATACATGTCTCTTGAATCTTTAAATGAAATTCGGACGTATAAGACGATAAGTGGTGTTGAGGGTCCTTTAATTTTTGTCAAGAACACGAAAGAAGTTGCTTATGGTGAAATCGTTCACATTCATACTGCTAGTGGTGAATTACGTACTGGTCAGGTGTTAGAGGCCACTAGGGACATGGCCGTCGTGCAAATTTTTGAGGGTACGCAAGGCCTTGATACTGAAATTGCTAGCGTGAGATTTCTTGGCGATACCATCAAGCTTCCCGTGTCACAAGATATGATTGGTCGCGTGTTTTCTGGTTCTGGAAAAGTCATTGATGGAGGTCCTGATCTTTTTGAAGAGGATCGAATTGACATTACTGGAGCTCCCATCAATCCTTACGCCCGTGAATATCCACGTGAATTCATTCAAACTGGTATTTCAGCCATCGATGGTATGAATACCCTCATCCGAGGACAAAAGTTACCACTCTTTTCTGGTTCTGGATTGCCCCACAACTTGATTGCAGCCCAAATTGCACGACAAGCCAGCGTTCTTGGAAAAGAGGAAGAATTTGCAGTCGTGTTTGCGGCAATGGGAATCACTGCTGAAGAAGCCCGTTTCTTCCGAGAAGACTTCGAAAGGACAGGGGCACTTGCTAACGTGATTCTTTTCCTTAACCTTGCTGATCAACCAGCTGTTGAACGATTAATTACACCACGAATGGCCCTTACAGCGGCTGAGTATCTTGCCTACGAGTATGACTACCACTTGTTGGTCATCCTTCTTGATATGACACTTTATTGTGAAGCTTTACGTGAGATTTCTGCAGCTAGACAAGAAGTTCCTGGGAGACGTGGTTATCCAGGTTATCTTTATACTGATCTTGCAACGATTTATGAACGAGCTGGTAGAATTCAAGGAAGAAAGGGAACGATCACGCAAATTCCCGTGTTGACAATGCCTGCAGATGATATGACACATCCCATTCCAGATCTAACCGGATACATCACGGAAGGGCAGTTAATTGTTGACCGAAGCTTGCATCGTAGAGGCATTTATCCGCCAATCGATCCGCTGCCAAGTCTTTCTCGATTGATGCGTAACGGTATTGGGGTTGGATATACACACGCTTGCCACAAGGAGCTTGCTGATCAGTTATATGCAGCTTACTCAGAAGGGCGTCGATTACGAGAGTTAGCGGCTGTTGTTGGTGAAGAATCGCTTTCAGAACTTGATCGTAAGTACTTGAAGTTTGCTGATCGTTATGAACACGAGTTCATTGCCCAAGGATACTATGAGAACCGCACGATCTTCGAAACACTCGAAATCGGTTGGGAATTACTGGCAGATTTTCCAGATGAAGAGTTACGGAGAATTAGTCCACCCATTCTCAAGGCCTTTCACCCACAGAATCGCACGAAACATCTTACTTTTGATGATCCAGACCCCAAGAAGAAAAAGTAAACAGTTGCTGCTTGAATGTAATGAGTTGATCTATTCATCTATTCACCTTTTTATGTTTTTGTCTTGTCCAATTTCTCCTCTTTTTTATCTTCAGTTTTGCCAAACGCGTCATCACATCAGTGATGCGTGGTTTTCAAGCATCAGCATCGCGTCATCCGCAGGTCTGCTGTTGTTCCGTGCGTTGAGAGGATAAAAAACGAGTCCTCGTAGGATTACCCCTGGTCACGGGTGTTTCTCTCTTTTTTGATTTGATATTTGTCACTTTTGTAAAGAAAACTGAAAACATCTTTGATCATTGACTGTTAATTAGTGATTCGATTAATTGGACTTGTAATTAATAATCGAGACTTTTCTTTTCACCAGGTTCTCTGGGTGGATTTTGCTTGTTTGACGTGAAATTTTTTGTCAGAAGGCTTTCTCACGGTGGTTTATCGATTCGTGAATGATGACATTGCAGGCTGTCGGGTTAGCTAGAAAAAAGAGGAGAAATGAAGAAAATGACTCATTCACCGTCAATCATTCATGTACTTCTTGCTCTGTGGTAATGATTTTTTCTAAATCTTTAGGAGTGAGATCATTCCAAGATAAGTATCGGACTTTGTTGCAAGTATCGAAAAATCATAGCGGGGTAGTTAACTTTCTAAGAAGGGAGAAACAATGAAATCACCGATGAAGAGGCTTTTGCAACATCTATATTGTCCCAAAAATAATTCTGCTCACGATACGAACTTGAAATACTGCGATGCGGATCAATCACCTGATACTTCACGACACAGCAAATCTCGCGTAATTGTCGGATCACGGAAGAGAGCGCGCAATTCGATGATCTGATTTCCACCACGAGGTTTCTTGTAATGGATTTTGTTTAGTGTCATCTACAAAAATAAAGAAATAATATCATTTTTATAATATCAAATCATTATTATTCTTGGGGATGGTGATGAAGAACATCTCTGTAACTTTAGAAGAAGAGTTAATAATAGAATGGTTAGATGACCTAGTAAAACGTGGCGTAATAAAATCTCGAAGTGAGGCAATTCGGGGTGGCATTCACGTGTTCATCAGAGAAAAGTTAGGAATTACCACGAGGGCACAATTGCGTGAATATTTACGTCAAAGACAGAAAAAATCATTTCTTCCTTCCGAAGATGTGATTAAGGACATCCGAGCTGAGGAATGATGTTTTCTCGGTGTTACCTCGCACGAATGTTTTTTATCATGCTTACTGTCCAACTGAGAATGAGAATGGAGCTGATTGGCTCTTAGAGAGATTAGGACGAGCTTTTCAAGGGGTCACTAGCGAGTGGATGCTAGTGGAAATGTTTCGTGCCCTGAAAAAGCAAGCTAATTTAGGAGTTGTTAGTGAAGACGATGCAAATCTTGTCTTAGATTTTTTTCTTTCAGAAATCGGAGAAATGGTTTCAGATAGAAGGTTACAGTTGATTCCCGTTTCCGTCAGGATTTTAATGGCTTCTCGAAAGTTAATTTTCCAAGCGAATCTTTATGCAGCGGATGCCGTTCATGCTGCTACGGCAAGAGAAGTTAAAGCGGATTGTTTCATCACTTTTGATAAAGATTTTCGTGAGTATTTAGTTGGCATTCCAGTCCTTAATCCTAGTGATCCTTCATTCAGATCAATCTTTCAAGAAAACTTGAGGTAAATGAAATGAAAAGATGAAAACCACCCGTGATCAGGGCAATCCCACGAGACCTCGTGTTTTATCCTCGACTTTCGTGGAGAAACCATGGCCTAGCGGATGACGCGATGCTGATGCTTGAAAGCCACGCATCACCGACGTGATGATGTGATCGGAAAAACAGAAGATAAAACAGCCGTGACCAGGGGTAATCCTACGAGGACTCGTTTTTTATCCTCGCAACGCACGGAACGACAGCAGCATCACGGATGACGCGATGCTGA
>JAJRXH010000660.1 GCA_024276395.1 archaeon | reverse complement strand
TTCATGTTGAAGCTGCACTCCATCTTGAACGAGAACACCGTCGATGATCACATCCATGATGACTTTAAAGAACGCAAGCGTGACATTTTGGTCATCTTGCAAGTATATTCCAGAAGAGTTGCTAATAATTTTTACAGGAGGCATCATTTCGTCATGAGGCATCATTGAACTCATATTCTGATGTGGCATCGACATCATTGAAGAGTCGTGTCTTGTTGTATAATTCTCATGCTGATGTATGGATTCGTCATCCATCATACTCTCGTTATTCATTGTCATTGATGAATGCACCCTCTCACGATCAGCTTCTGTCATCCTGCCCCAATGCATTTCCATCTCTAAAGATAGCCTGGTTGCCTCCTCTACGAAAGGCCAAGACGTGATCTTTATATCAAACTTGATGGCAGTGCCACCGCTGAAACGATTGACCAATTCAATGGAAGTATTTTCAAAACCCGTTACATTGATTCTTTTTGATCGAAAGGTAAATTCCTTCAAGGTGTTAGAGTCATTTAGAATGATCAGATCCCATTCAACCTTGCTTAGATCAAGTGTGGCAAGATGTCCTCCAACGGTTTCATTTTCATCGTACATGCCATCGCCATCAAGATCTTGATATTGTACCAAGTTCCTAAAAATCAAGAAGAACATACCCTCATTCAACGTCGTATTGAAGTGATAAAAAGGTAAACCCAGCTCAGCATTAACCATTATTTGAAACATATCAGATGATAATAAAACTTGCATTCCCTCGCGATGCATTTGGGGCCCGCGACTATCTTGGTGATGATGCTGTTGACCATCCATACTACCCATATCAGCCACTGCACTACTCAAGGGAATAAGTAGCAGTAATGCTGTTATGAAAATCCCTAACAATATTGTTCTTTCTTTCTTCATTTTCCACTGACCTCCAGCCAACTAATTCATGGAATTTTTAATTAATAACGGACAAACTTTCCCAAGATTACAATCAAACAAGTATATTTTATTCATATCTTTATAATCGGTTAGAAACAACAAGTTCCATTTGAATAGAACTTTCTTATCATCTAAAAAAGGAAACAAAGCGTTCGGACATCCGATAAATATCTTAGTATTAAATTATAACTTGACATTGCCGATTTTCCAATAAACAATCATATTTTTTACTCCTTCTTATCAATATCAGAAATCAAAAAGAAAAGAAATTCTTGAATGAATTGGAAATACAACCCTTAATAAGAAAACGTCAACCCCACTCAATATTTCTTTCTCAAATACGTCTCATATCGATATATGCGGAAACGCCCATCACCTGAACCAGACTTTAGAATTGAGAGTTCGTCTGAACGTTTCGAGAAGATGAAAAAGGTTCTAATTTCCTAGAAACATCTGTTTCCAACCAATTAAAAATTTATATTTATATAAGTTGAGAACCAATGGAAACTTGGAAAGAGAATGCCACTCTTTCCTATGAATAACAAACAGGTTCTCAAAATGAAATGGATGAAAATAATGTCATCACCACGAATGACTGAAAAAAACTCACATTGGAGGTAAAAGAAAATGATGAGCATAGGTTTTGTAAACATCAATTTATTTTTTATGATCTTAATAGGCGTGTTCGGACTAATCATTCTAATGATAATCGCATCTAAAATATATGAACACGCTCAAAGCAACAACATCCCGATGCCCCTGCTCTGGGTACTTCTGGTCATCACAATGCCAATATTAGGATTGCTCATATATTTACTAGTAGCCAGTACTTACTCACAACAACAAAGTAACCTCTATCAAAGACAAGCAGCCACTGTAGATGCTGCAGCAAATGGCGCATCCTTCAGAACCACCGCTACCATTAACCCCTCATCACCAATCCCAGGTATCAGAGCCAATAACTTGAACACCAACAAAACAGCTAATCTAGGTGTCCCTTCAGCAAGTGAAACAAAGAATCAATTCAATAACAGTAAGTTCTGTCCAAGTTGTGGAAGCAAAGTGAACATTGACTACGTGTTTTGTAGCTACTGTGGTGCAAAACTATAAAAAACCACGTATTTTACCTTTATTTTCAAGCAACACGGGAAATTTGATTAAATAAAAATAAGAAAGATAAATACCATAGACACATAGACAAGAAGTAATAGAATATAAATTAGATGTCATATTCAACTTATAAGCAAGGAAGTACAAAAAATGGTATATTGTCAAAATTGTGGAGAAAAACTAAATGATGATGTAATCTTCTGTTCACGTTGTGGAACTAAAGTCAACACTACTTCTAGTGCTGTGAAATCCAACATCGACTCAATCAGATCCGTGAAAAGGCCAGATTCGCTAAGTCTAATAGCCATCATTGACGTAATCTTTGGTGCATTTGCGTTGTTTTTCAGCATTTTAATGATTTCGAGCTTTCCAGGAGTCTTAAGTGGAACACCACCACTTTCATACATGTATGGCGGTTATCACATGGCAATGGGACCTCTAATGCTCGATTTCATAAACATCATGATGTATCTAATGTTCTTTGGAGGAATCATCAGTGGAATACCAATGGTCATAGCTGGTTTCGGTCTATGGAATCTACAGTCATGGGGAAGAATCCTCCACGTGATTGGATGGATACCCGTCTTGTTATTCTTTCCACTCGGTACAATCGTGGGTATTCTTCTAATTTGGGCAGTGTTTACGTCTGAAATAACGAGCATTTTTGAACGAACAAGAATCAATCAAACCACGTAAGACAACCTCTCTTCCTCTTTTTTTCTCAAAAATCACAAGAATGAATGATCTTTCTCGATGCAAAGATTTCTTTTTTGCCACGCTAGCATCTTTCCAAAAGATGTCATCAGCTCGATAAAACACAAGACTTATATTTTCAATTCATATCATATTTTTTTGAGATATATATCTTGGTGAAACAATTGACAATAAAAATGGAATGACCAAAATGTGAAAACTTCAAAAAACGTTGTCACGAGACTCATTGTAGCAAAATAAAACAGTATATCCTATCCCGTACACTACTAGTGGACTAATAATACAATACAAAAAATACTGGTAACAAGGATGTGAAGAGATGACAAAAAAAGAAAAAAAAACAATTACTGTAAAAGGACAGAGTTCTCCACTCTCACAGATGAAAAAGCAAGTAATCTTTTCAATTACGGTCATCTTCGCCGTGATAGTAGGTGCCACGATACTAGGAATTCAAGTGATTACTTATAACTCCCCAAAAGCTCCGGATGTCAGCCCAGACTTGCTAGCTGATTACCAAGCTACCATGTACACCACCCCAGACTGTAGCTGCTGTCATTCATATGCTGAATATCTTCAAGATTACTCTCAAGTGAATCTTAAAGTCGTAAAAATTAATTACACCGAATTGCTGAAAATCAAGACAGCTCAAGGCATCGAAAAAGCTGAGTTACGATCTTGCCATACGATCATCTTCAATAATTTCTTTGTTGAAGGACATGTGAATCTTGAAGCCATTGAAGCCTTCATTCAAGGTGGCTACATTAATGAAGCTAGAGGACTCATACTTCCTGGAATGCCTGCTGGTTCGCCTGGAATGGGAGGCTTTAAGACTAGCTATACCGTATTGTTAATGACAAATTCTGGAGAGACAGTAAATTTTATATCATTTTAAATGAAAACTCATCCTTTTTTCTTTTTCTACCAGAAAATTCTTCATTACCCAACTTTCTTTCTTCTTTTTTCTCTTCTGTGTTGTCGATCACGTCATCACGTCGGTGATGCGTGGCTTTCAAGCATCAGCATCGCGT
>JAJRXH010000659.1 GCA_024276395.1 archaeon | reverse complement strand
GCTGGACCTGGAGACGCTGGACCTGGAGACGCTGGACCTGGAGACGCTGGACCTGGAGACGCTGGACCTGGAGACGCTGGACCTGGAGACGCTGGACCTGGAGGGGGAGGGGCTCTTACTGATGAATCTCTTATAGGGAGAGGCGGTGGTGGTGGCGGTGGAATGGGTGGGGGAATGGGAGAGGCGACGGTAGTACTTGTTGATGATGATTCTGATGCTGGTTTACTCATTTCGCTAACTTCTTCTAATATAGAAGGTAATGGACCTGGAGACGCTGGAAATGAGGGTTTTGCTGGCAATGGAGGTGGGGGAATATCCGTACTTGTAGATGAAACTTCTGATGATTGCGTGGCTGTAGAAATGGTGTCACTCACTCCAACTGGGGATGCTGATGGCGAAGACGCAATAGGAGTAGTTCTAGGAAAGTCAGCATGAAAAGCGGCTGATACACTTGTTGGTGATGGAGACGAAGCTGTGTGCGACGGTGCTTTAGATTCTGCCCTTGGTTGCCCATATTTCGGTTTGGTTGCTGCTGCAAATACCGCTGCCAATCCTTCATCAGATAGTACTCCTTGCTCTAAATATTTATCAAATTCAAAAGATCTTGACAACAAATGGTACGTAGAAGTTTTAATCTTACCTTGTCGCACTTGTTCTTCTAATTCTTCCTTGAAATGAAGAAGATGCTTGACCCATAATCCATAAACTCTATCATATTCATCAATTGACAACTTTACCTTCAGATTAATCTTTACTTGAAACTCTTTCTCATCTCGTAATTTTCCGCCAAAAAGACGTACCAATTGACTTACCTCTTTCACGCTTGATGCTACTCTTCATATTAAATTATCTGTCAATACTTTTTGAGTCTTTCTGATGACAGAATTCGCATCCAATTACATCTATTAATAACGATAAAGAAAGAAAGACGTAAAAAAAACAGTACTGGCCATTATAGAAATAAGATCCATGAATACTAACTAGCGGGTTTTATCTCCAAGTTCAGATCTTGTTTTTGATTTTTAGCTACCATATAAACGCCTTGCCGTTCTATGGGAGGATATATCTGAAATAGAGGATAAAGATGATAGATTGTCTCTGCTAATTGATAACGAATTACTTGTTTTTGTATCTCAGCTCTTCTCCGATACCGAAGTAATTTTCGTGTGGCTTTAAAATCTTGAAATTCAATGATATATCTTGTTTTTGAGATGGGATTAACCATTTTCAATTTAAGCTTTTCAATTCCTTCATTGTTTAGAAAAATCTTAACGAATTTCACATCGTCAAGAAACTCATAACCACCACCATGAGGAACAACATTGATATCAAGCAAATCATCGAGATAAGGACGGTTTCTTAAAGATTTAAAAGGTTCTAAGGTCTCAAGGATGTGTTCCTTAATGTTCACGAGTCCCTTGACCATGTCCAGACCTTCTTGGGCGTTATATGCAGTTGGAAGTATTTTTTGAGACTCTTGAACACCGAGCCGAATTTCACTCCCATTTCTAAATAATCCTTGGTGCGTGACTGAGGCCAATGTCTTATAAGTTCCTTCTCCAAAGATAGTCTTCAGATAACTTTCTCTGTTACTCTCATTCTGACCATTAGACCACTCAAACCACTTGAGGTACTCTTTTCTGGCTTCATCTTGGAGAATGGTGACAGGACCGAGTGGTGTATTTACGAGATTGAATCCACCATAATTCTCTAACCAGCCTACGTGATATAGTTTTTCTTTTCCTACATGTCCAGAACAATGGATGACAACAAACCTTCTTCCACTATCTTCTTTCGTTGTTGGGTCAATACCACGATAAATTCCCGCAAAATGATTGCCGACGTTGAGTTTTTTATCATCTTCTAGCCGATCTTGATGATCTCTAGCAATCTTGATGATTTCATCATCATCAAATTTAGAAGAGCCTAATTCATAAATAGAAAAACCGCACCCATTGGGCATAGCATTGTGCGCCGCTAAATAATCTTCGGTACCAAAATGAATGACGGCACCGTACGTGAAACCTCGTTGAAGGCGTTCCATATTCATTGAAAAAGTGCCATCAGGAGCGAACAAGACAAACGCGTGCGAATAATCTAACTCAAGTTCATTTAAACCATATAACAACTTGGCAAAACCTACTTCCATAATACATCGTGCGACATAACTAGCGTTACGACCAGCTGCAATGCTATGGATTCTCCGTCTTGCTTCTTTTATCCATTGTTTGAATTCCGCAGGCAGATTTTCATATTTCGGCTTTGTCTTCTCCCTCCGTATCTTCTGATACAATTTATTGAGCCACGTGTCACGTTCTCTGACAGAAAAATATTCTTCTGAATATTCTGGCATTGTTTTACTCATAGCACCTTGCCCCTTTAAAAGATATTCATTCATAAAAATGAATCATTCATCCTATAATATTCATTGTCTTCGAGCTTCTTATACCTTCAGCAGCTGCTGCCGAATTACTAATTAGAATAGCGTGATGATTCCAAATAACAATAATCTTGCTCAAGAAAAAAAAACAAAACGCTCTAAAGACCTCAAAAAAATAAAATCCGATGAAATTATTTCATTGATACTGAATATCACGGAGCTTTGTTGAGGATGTATCTAAAGACTGTTGACCAAACTTTTTCATGAAATCAAGGAAATAATGAATTCCAGTTGCAATGGAGAAAAATTCTTCCTTAAAATCCTCAAATCTTGTACTGGCAAGCATATCTGCCTCAATGAATATATTTCCCTTCCGATCCGCAGAAAAAGTTACTTCATCCAAAATAAAATTTCCTAGTAAACAATGATAATAGATTTCCTGCAATAGATATTCTGGAAGTTGGCTTTTTTCAGCAACTAATGTTTTTATCCTAATCCATGTACCATCACCCCCTATCATTACAAGGAACTTGTTACTTGGACTTACTGTATAAGTTGTCAGAAGTATTGGGATGTCATAACCATCATCAAGGCTTATTGAAGTTCTTGTGTGAGAAACTTCGAGTTTTTCAAGCCATCGTGACACTTTATCGAGATTTGCCTCCATTTTATCCCAATCTGGATGCTTTGAACTTCCCATTTATCACTCACCAAGAAAAAATTTTTACTCTGGGTTTATACTTCTTATGGCAAATGAGAATCTTTACATTATCTAGTGTAATGAACTACAAAATACTAAAACGAATACATCGATCATATCAATGAATCAAAAAAAATTTATGAATGAGCTGGTATTTTGTTTAATTGAACCTTCTATAATCAATAAAGATGAGAAGGAGAAATAACAATGAGATCACGCATCATCATCCAGAAGAAAAAGATATCCCACTATCTATTTCTTGTAATCTTCATAATGATCTTGGTTCTCGCTACACATCTAACTTCTGCCAGCAAAAAACCGTCTGACATCAAAACAAGCAAAGAAGTTACACCACAGATATCTACAACCATTAAAGACGCTTTCTATGGAGACGCTGATGGAGATGGTAATGTAGATGACATCATCGTATACATTCAACATAATTTTTGCGGTGTAGCACGGTACCAGTTAGATGTGTATCCAACATTGGTACTACCGTCCGGTAAGTATTATAGATGGCACTATGGATTAAACACGGGACTAAAAACCGTTACCTTGATTGCATATTTTCTAAATCAAGCTCTGGAGAGTGGAAATTACACGATCTTCATTGATGTGTTTCTGAAAACCGGAGGAATCACACATTCACAAACATCTTATGAATTCGATCCACCGGGAGGAAAAGGCGATAATCCACCAGACTTTGATGTTGTTCTGGCGTGATAAAACGAAAAACAAAAGAATGGAAATATGCTCGGGTGACGACAATAATGCAACTAACAATTGAAGATTTCCAATTACTGGCACTATTAGATCATAACCCTAACATAACTCAAATGGAATTGTCAGAAGTTCTGCATTTATCGCCATACAAGATAAAGAAAAGACTTGACTTATTAACAGAATGGAACATATTACGACCTCCAATTGCAAGATATGACCCAAACACGTTAGGATTAGAACGATACAACATCTTAATTCAACTATCTTCTATTAAAACCTTAGAAATCTTAGAAAAAGCTGGAGACATCCACCCTTACACCCACTATCGTTCACGTTTCTATGGTGACGGCCTTGGAATGTTCCTACAGTACGACATTCCAACTGGCAATTCCAGCAAATTAATGAAATGGCTCAATTTACTTCAAGATCAACTAGAATTTAGCATGGTAACTATAGACAAAAGCACTGGAATAAGAATTGAGACGCACCCAAGGCTAGATCAATGGCTTCTAAATCATTTTAGATGGGAATTTGACTGGAAAGAATGGAAAAAAACATCCGAAGAAATTGACGATACCAAACCTTTAACAAGCATCCAGCGTCCAAATGTAATCTCGCAGCTAGATAAGCTAGATATACAAATTCTAAGCGAGTTAAATAATAATGCTAGGGCTCCTCTAAGCATCTTAAGCAGAAAGCTTGGTAGAAGCAAAGCAGATCTTTCTAGAAGAATTAGTTTTCTAAAAAAACACGTAATTTATGACCTAAGAGTACAATATGATCGAAAAATATTTGATCTTACCAATGTAAAACTCATCTACATTCCCAGAAATCCAGAAAACGAAAAACCCTTGAGAAGACTTTATCATTCACTGGAAAAACATCCCATTCCCTTTAGATTAGCAATGAATGTCGGCAAACAATACGCCTGGTTATGGCTTATTTTCCCCCCATATCATGAAGCTGAGTTTGTTTACACTCTTTTTGATACTTTTTCAGAGCTAAAAATACTAACAATAGATGTGATCGGTAAGCATGGTATATTATATCCCATTTATCCAGAAAATTACGATATAGAGAAAAAATTCTGGAGAATTGACGATGAATGGATGATTTTAAGCCCATTGGAACAATTAAAATTGGAACAATTAAAGAAAGAAATGAGATGATGAGAGAAAAAGAGCCAACTTCCCTCATAAAGATCGATTTCTTCCAATTAAAAACGAAAAAAACTAGAAAAACGAAAATTAAAAAATGGAATTCGCAATTTTATTTCTTCTTTTCAAGAGATTTTGGCTTCTGAAGCTGGCGACGTCTTCTAGCCCTCTTTCCAGCCGAGGCAGGCTTAGAGTCAATGGTTTCACCAGCACTTGTACCACGAACACGATTTCCTCGCGCATCGCCTAGTCGTTTCTGCAACCTTCGGGCAGCCTCATCAACCCCGATTACTTCCAATGGATATGGCCCTATAAATCGATAAACAACCCCCATTAAGATGAATACCACACCCATGATTACAAAGACACCAAGTATGGTGAGATCCGAGAGAGATAATATTTCTGGTGGTGGAGACAACACGACCTCTGGATCAAAATGGCCAGCCCACAGAATGACATTTATCCATAGTTGAAGATTATTTCCTAGGTCAATCCACTTGGATTCAGTCGTGTTTTCCACGAGATCACTGAACATCACAGATGACCCTCCAAGAACCACCCTAAATCCTGTCTCCTGAACAGTGGTCGCACCAAAAATGCTTGGTATCCCTGAAGGAACCTCGATTTTTCCATTAGAAAGACGTTTCACGGTGGTTGGCCATACTGTTATGGTCTTGTTTTGAATGGAAATGCTCTGAGTCCAAGTATAAACCTTGCTCACGTTATATATCATTTCTTCAATAACAGTTTCTTCTTTAGGCTTGGTAGTCAAATCAATCTCCAATATTTCATGTGCAGAGTCGATGGAATGTCTTTCATCAACTAATGTATCTGGCAGTTTTTCATCATCTACAACGGCTGTAGTAAAAAGTGCTCCCGAAATAGTAATGTAATTGTTATCAAGAAGTGAATTTAAATATTCAGGCCGACCAGTTATGTTAATGGCATTTGAATGCCGGCTTTCTTGTACATATGGGTTTGAGAGAAGTATCATGCCTTTTCCTTGCTGGTACCATTCTACTAGGGCTAATTTTTCTTTTTCCGTGAAGTTTCCACTTGGAGCTACCCCTGGATTAGTGATGATGAGTAAATCAACACCAGCCAATAATTCTCTACTGAATGGTTCTTTTTCATTAACGTGGATTTCTAAAGGTGGTAATTTATCTGAATGTTGTTGGAAAATAAACTGTATCTGAGCCAATGCACTTTCGTACAATGAAGCATTAAAGAATTGGCCATGAGCCTGATCAAAGAGAATGACAAATGGTTCTTCTTCCGTCTGGTCTTGCGCATGCACGCCCAATCCTTGTTCCATCAAGGTAATGCTACTAAGAAGCATCAATGTTATCATTAATAGTGAGAAGAAAGAGTTCTTACGTTGCATTCTAAATACCCCACGCTGCATTTCATTCATATCACAAGGCAATGACAAAACTCCATTTCATGTTAGCACTCATGAAATGACACTTATATTTGTCAAGCAAGTGGATGAGAATGAAGAAGTTTCAATGAAGATGCAACCAAAAAAGTAACTCTCATCGATTTGGTGGATTTGATGACATTTGCAAAGAAGACAAAGAGATTCAAGAAAAAAAAGGATAAGAGAATGAAGAAAAATACAAAACAAGAGATCATCAGACTCTTCGATTTTGCCCAAATAGTATCAAAGCATGATTTACAGCTAGCGAGAGAAATCATCTTCATTGCACGAAAGTTGGCAATGAAAACACGATCACCACTGCCAAGAAGAGTAAAGAGAACATTTTGTCGGAAATGTAACACACCATATTCGACCAAAACTGTAAGAATTCGAATTGGCGTCCACCACCCCCAAATTACTTATGCCTGCAAGATCTGTGGACACACGAAAAGATTTCCCTATCATTCAAAAAAGAGAACACGCTAAAAGGTATGGGAATAGATATGGACCTAAGATCATTTTTAGAAAAATGCAAGGAAAAAGACTTGCTCATCAAGATAAAGAAGCCTATTTCACCTAAATATGAAATTGCTAATTTTCTCGCAAAAACAGAGGGAAAAGTTTCTCACTTTGAAAATATCGAAGGCTTTCCTAAATTCAGTGTCGTTGGCAACACCGCCAGTTCAAGAGAGTTATTAGCTTTATCCCTTGATGTTGATCCAAAAGACCTCCTCCATATCTTACTACGTGCAATGTCAAATCCACTTTCCTTGTCAATCGTTGATGATGCACCCGTACATGAAGAGGAATGCACGAGTTTAGCTGAAATACCCATTTTATACCATTATGAAAAAGATCAAGGCCCTTACCTGACCTGCGCTGCCATCATAGCAAGAGACCCTGAAACGGGACAACAAAACATGTCCATTCACAGGCTAGCTGTCTTAGACAGCAAAACTTTAGTCGGAAGAATAGTGCCCCGACACCTATATGCAATGTACCAAAGAGCAAATAAAGAGCTTGATGTTGCCATCATTGGTGGCCTGCATCCAGCAATAATGCTCGCCGCTGCTTGTAGTGTCGAATATGGACTGAATGAACTAGAAATAACTGCTGCATTACTAAGACAACCAATACCCGTGATAAAAGGAAAGACCGTCGATGTACTTTATCCCACCAATTGTGAATACGTGATTGAAGCGCGCATGACACCAGAAAGCCATGAAGAAGGACCTTTTGTTGACATCACTGGGAAATATGATAAAATAAGACTTGAACCAGTTTTCAGAATCAAAAAAATCTACCATCGAACAAATCCAATTTATCAAGCACTAGTACCCGCTCGAACCGAGCACTTCATTCTCCAAGGAATGCCTCAGGAACCCCGAATCTATCAAGCTGTAAAAAATGTTGTTCCCGAGGTCAAGGATGTCTACCTTACACACGGAGGATATAGCTGGCTTCATTGCGTCGTTTCCATAAAAAAGAGGGCAGAAGGAGATGGAAAAAATGCCATCTTGGCGGCTTTGTCTGGTCATCCCAGCTTGAAGTGCGTCATTGTGACGGATGAGGATGTAAACATTCACAATCCAATCGAGGTAGAACAAGCTCTCGCACTACGAGTTCGCTGGGACAAAGATGTAATCATCATCTCTGGTGCAAAAGGATCAAGTCTTGATCCCATGGTAGACCCAAAAACACGCACGAATGCAAAAATGGGAATTGATGCAACGGCACCTTTAGGGAAACTAGAAGATTTCCAAAACATCAAGTTACCCGGTGAGGATGACTTTGACATTTCCAAGTGGCTTTAATTAATGAAGGAGCAAGAAATTTATGAACAAAAAAAGAATAGTTATCGGGATCTCTGGCGCAAGTGGAACGATTTATGGGATTAGATTATTAGAAGTACTTTCCCAAATACTAGAGATTGAAACTCACGTGGTCATCAGCAAGGCAACTGAATTAGTAATGAAGCACGAAATTCCAGAACTTTCAATCAAAGACATCCAAACATTGGCAGATCATCTACATGATAGCAATGATTTTTCCGCACCCATTGCTTCTGGCAGCTTTTTGTTTGATGGTATGGTTGTAGCTCCCTGTTCAATGAAAACACTGGCATGCATTGCAAATGGTCTTTCTCTAAACCTATTGCTAAGAGCTTGCGATGTGTGCATAAAACAAGGAAGAAAACTCATTCTAATGCCACGAGAAAGCCCATTATCTGTCATTCACTTAGAAAACATGCTCAAACTCGCACGATTGGGAGTACATATCGTTCCACCCATACCGGGCTTTTACACGAAACCTCAAACTGTTGAAGATATCATTAACTTCAGCGTAGGTCGAGTGCTCGATTTACTTGACATCAAGCACAACTTGTTCAAAAGATGGGGAAATAAGATGAAATGAACGACGAATGATGAATGCAATTGAAAGGAAAACAAATAGAGGAAAAATAAAGGAATGAGGGATTGTCTTTTATTTTTCAAATTCCAATAAATTCTGTCCTATTATCCATGGTAGCAGAACTCGCACGCTCTTTGATAAGAGTAATTCATCTCATACCTTTGGTGTCTCGGGTCTAGGAATTGGACCCTTCAAAAAATAAGTAAGGAACATCCAAACCAAACTCGAGACAACAACGATTACTATTAAATAGGTAAATGTCCCAGAAAGATAAAGTTTGAACCATGAAAGTTTATCCTCTGGGATTTTTCTAATGTACCTGATATAAATCACGATCAAAAGCAATGCTACCATACTAAATACAATAAAGATAGACAAATCACGGAGATCTGTAATGTAAATAAACAAACCAAGTGCAACTCCTACAATTAGAGCAGAAATCAACTTGGTATAAAACAATTCGTCATTAATCTTTTTCAATTCTGCCTTTTTTAGACGCAAACTTTCTTTAGATGAATCTTTAGAGGCGACATCAATGACTCCACGTGGTCTTAATCGTTTCACCTTAGGTCTTCTTCCAGGGATGGTAGGAGTTTCCGAATCACCTGGCATTGACTCTGCATTCATCATTGTGTCAGAGGAAGACACCATGGATGATCTACTAGTCCTTTTCATGCGTCTCTGTCTTTTCTTTTGTTTCTGCTCCAATTCTCTCTCCATATTTCCTTCTTGTGCACTCTTTTCGATTTCTCGTTCTACCATTTCGGAATTTTCTGATGTATTTACCGATTCTTCACTCATTTCCGATGCACGCCTCAAGATTTTGTCAAATAACACTCTTTCATCAATGCTTAAAAACATTTGACTGCAAGCATTTCATGGGGAGCAACATGACATTTCAGGGAGAAGCTCTCGTGAAAGTCGCACGAGAAGCCATTAGCACGTATTTAAAGGAAAAGACACGAATTAATCCCCAAAAATTTTCTCATCTTGAAAATCCTACTGTTGGCGGAGTTTTTTGCACTCTAAATCGCTATAGAAATGAGTCACAACAACACGAAGATGACCAAAAATTACGCGGTTGTATCGGCAGAGTTGGAAAGCCAATGTCGCTCATCCCTGCCCTCATTGACTCTGCAATTGACGCCGCAACAAATGATCCCCGATTTCCTCCCGTGACACGTGAAGAGTTATCAGAGATTGTCATCGAAGTATCAATTCTTACTTTACCAGAAATCATCCAAGTCAATAAGCCACAGGAATATATTAATCACATCAAAATTGGAAAGCATGGGCTCATCATTGATCTAGGGGGTCGTAGAGGTCTACTTCTTCCTCAGGTTGCCACGGAACATAAATGGGATGCCAAAACTTTCCTAGAAATGACGTGCTGGAAAGCATTTCTCCCAAAAGATGCATGGAAAGATCCAAGATGTCACGTGTGGCGATTTACTGCCGAAATTTGGGAAGAATTAGAGCCTAATGGAAAAGTCATACTCAAGAAAATTGGGTAATCCCGATGGACAGTAATAAAAAAAGAGAAAGAGAAATCAAATATCTAGTGCTACAGTGGGAAGAATTCGTCCAACATAATTACCAGCTATTCGAGAAAGTGTATGAGTCTAGATACGAGCCAGATATCTTGATAGGCATTTCTCGTGGTGGCTTAGTCCCATTACGAATTTTCTCCGACTTAGCTACAAAAATATGGCCTGATGTCGAAATCACTAGCATCCAAGTAAAATTTTACACGGGCATCGCCGAAAGAGGTTCCATCCCAATCATCGTCCAAGATATTGGCTACCCCATCAAGGGAAAAAAACTACTGATTCTCGATGATGTCGCGGACACCGGACATTCACTAAGAACTGCACGAGAATACCTTAGTTTCAAAGGTCCTAAAGAAATAAAAACAGCAACGGTCTTCTACAAGCCATGGAGCATTCTAAAACCAGACTATCATGTTATCGAAACGGACTGTTGGATTGTCTTTTCACATGAATACCAAGAATTCATGACTCAAATAATTGAAGAAAAACACATGAATGAAGATGAGGCACGGCATTTTTTTGATTCCATTGATATGCCCAAGTGGGCGCAGGACTTCTTCTTCAACCGTGTCTATCAATTGTTGTGAAAGTACGCAAGACTTATGAAACGTGCTAAAGAATGGGTAGTTGGTGAAAAAATCATGGCATTAATCGAATATAGCAAGGAAGGAAGCTTTCTTAGTCCTACCAAGAATGTAGCGGTCATAACTCTTAATAGAGAAGCCGCACTAAACTCCATAAATCCAGAACTATTAGATGAACTGGAACAAGCTCTTTCCACCGCAGAACAAGATTCTGAGATCCGATCTGTCATCATCACGGCCAAAGGAGAAAAAGTCTTCTCCGCTGGAGCTGATCTTAAAGCCGCTGCTGAATTCAGCGCTGACCCCGATAAAGCAGAAGCTTTCTTAAAGAGAGGTCAACAAGTATTCAGAAAGATTGAAAACTTTCCGAAACCTGTCATAGCAGCAATTAATGGCTTAGCAGTTGGTGGAGGTCTTGAACTAGCTTTGGCATGTGACTTGAGAATTGCTGCTGAAACCGCCAAGATTGGTGCACCAGAAGTAGGTCTTGGTCTCATTCCAGCATGGGGCGGAACGCAAAGATTGCCAAAACTCATTGGTATGTCTAGAGCAAAAGAACTCATCCTAACGGGTACTCCAATCACGGCAAAAGACGCTGAAAAATATGGCATCGTCAATAAAGTAGTTCCTGCAGACGAATTGATGTCTACAGCACTTGTCCTTGCCACACAAATTGCCGGAAATGCTCCCATAGCACTCAAATACGCAAAAGACGCCATAAACCAAAGTTTCAAACTATCCATTGAGGATGGAAATGAACTAGAGGCAAAATATGCAAAAGAACTTTTCAGCACGAAAGATCTCGCCGAAGGTATAATGGCAACACTCCAGAAGAGAAAACCCGAGTTTAAAGGAGAATGATGAAAAAAAGTAATTTTCTTCTTTTTTTCAATAAATACAAATCCTTAAAATTACCTTAACTAAATACTATATAAATCATCCATTTCTCTGTATTAAATGAACGACACTGAAGCTTTTACTCATATGAAACTCTATTTTTAAAGGTGAACTAGAAATGACACGACGAGTTGCTGTTATCGGTGCTGGAAACTCAAAATTCGGAAAAAGAAAGGATTTAACTGTCAGAGAACTTGCACATGAGGCTGCAAGAGAAGCTTTTGCAGATGCGGATTTAGAACCTAAAGATATTCAAGCATCTGTCATTTCTGTCGCTGGAGAGGCTTTCGCTGCTCAGGGTGCACCTGCCGCCGTCATCAGTGATTACATTGGACTTGCCGAAAAACCCACACAAAGAGTCGAAACAGCATGCGCATCTGGAAGTACGGCGATCAGAACTGCTTGGTCAATGATAGCTGCTGGTTACCTTGACTTAATGATGGTTGTGGGAGTTGAAAAAATGACCGCAGTGTCAACATCCGAGGCAACCCGATTGATGGCACTTGCTGGCGACTCTAAATGGGAGTACCCACTAGGCATTTCCTTCCCTGGATTCTATGCCTTAATGGCAACTGCCCACATGGCCGAATACGGTACCACAAGGGAACAATTATCAATGGTAAGCGTTAAAAATCACTATTATGGTTCATTGAACCCAAAAGCTCATCTCCAAAAGCAAGTAACACTTGAGGAGGCAATAAAAAGCCACATGATTGCTGCTCCATTGAACCTATATGACTGTTCGTTAATTTCAGATGGCGCCGCTGCCGTCATTCTCGCCAGCGAAGATGTCGCCAAAAAACTAACAGATACACCAATTTGGATAAAAGGATTGGGATGGGGAGGCGATACCATGCTCATTAATGAACGAAAAACACTTACTAGACTTTCTGGCGCCAAAAGAGCTGCTCAGATGGCCTATAAAATGGCAAATATCACTCCAAATGACATTGATGTAGCAGAAGTCCATGACTGCTTTACCATCGCCGAAATCATTGCCTATGAAGATCTTGGGTTCGCAGAACCTGGACAAGGTGGAAAATTAATCGAAGAAGAACAGACCTACATTGGTGGCAAAATTCCAGTCAACGTGGACGGTGGATTGAAAGCCAAGGGCCATCCTGTAGGTGCCACTGGTGTGAGTCAAGCTGCCGAAATCACCAAGCAACTTCGTGGAGAGGTTGAACCAAAAAGACAAGTTGATGGTGCAACTATCGGGCTCCAACATAATGTTGGACAGTCTGGACAATTCGTTAACGTAATCATTTATGGCCGTGAATGAAAACTGGAGGGTACTAAATAATGGTATACTTTGGAATCAATGTTGAAAAAGAAGTACAAAACAGCATCGTTCAAAAATTTAGTGAGTATCTGTTAGAAAACAAGCTCATGGCAACAAAATGCAAATCTTGTGGAGCTCAATACCTTCCCCCGAGATCAGAATGTCGTTGCATGTCAACCGATATGGAATGGGTTGAAATGCCGCTAGAAGGAACTCTCAAGGCTTGGACCATCATCCACTTCGCGCCAACTGGCATGGAAGACAAAGCACCCTACATCGTAGGAATTGTCGAACTTCCCAACGGTAACACCATTTCCGTTCACATCACGGGACTCATCAAGCCTCCAGAGGTCGGAATGAAGGTAAAGCTAAAACCAGGTAGTTTCGATGAAGAAAAAGCCATAATCAAGGCAATTCCTGCATGAAAGTCTACAAAAAATGAGAAACAGAACCAACAATTGATGTCTTTCCTTTTTTTAAATAATTTGTTTCCTTTTTTCCATCGTCTTCAGCGATGAATTGAAAAAATAGTCGAATTAATAAATGATGCATTTCAAGAATTACTTGGACTGATTAGAATGCAGGTAATAGAAGTTAATAACATTCCAGAATTTGAAGATGCCATTGGAAAATCAAAAATCGTGGTATTTGACTTTTGGGCAGAATGGTGTGGCCCTTGCAAGGCATTTGCCAAGGTCATCGAGAATTTACTAACACAAAATCTCGAATTATTAGAAGATGTAACCATTGCCAAGGTAAACGTGGAAGAGGTCGAGGCTGACCTACAACAAGTAATTGCCCAGCAATTTCGCGTGAGCGCCATTCCCACAATGTTCGTGTTTTACAATGGTGGACTTGTCCAATTTCAAACCGATAACGGGTCAATTGATCGAATAGTTGGCGCTCTACCGCCAGATGCGTTTCTTGAACTCATTAAAGCTGTAAAATCTATAGATAATGAACCTAATTAAAGATATGCGGCGAATCTTAATAAATCGTCGCCCTCCTTTCATTTTTTGCATCATCTCAAGCGATCACTCAAGTTAGTCAGTCAAGGTGAAAGCTGTGCAAGTTGACATGAATTTTCTCCATGGCGGACACCACGTCATCTCCGTGTTAAAAAATCATAACATCACTACAATTTTCTCATTATGTGGAGGTCACATTACCCCAATTCTCGTCGCTGCCAAACAAGCTGGCATCACGGTCATCGATGTAAGAGATGAGGCCGCTGCTGCCTTTGCAGCAGATGCCTACTCTCGCCTGAGTGGTACTCCTGGAATTGTTGTTGTAACAGCAGGACCAGGATTAACAAACACCATCACGGCAGTAAAGAATGCTCAGTTAGCCGAATCACCACTTATCATCATATCAGGAGCTGCTGCCACGTTATTGAAAGGTCGTGGAGCACTACAAGACATTGATCAGTTAACGGTAATGAGACCGCACGTGAAGTGGGCCAAAACGATAAACACCGTTCGTGATATCGTTCCTACTCTCGAAAAAGCATTTTATCTCTCACAATCTGGAATGACAGGCCCCGTCTTCATTGAAATCCCAATCGATATTCTATATCATGATTCTCTCATCACGAAGATGTATCTAGAAAGTTTCGGAAAAGCGCAAACCATCTCCCAAAAAATGATGAAATGGTACGTTCAACGTCATCTCAAGAACTTGTTCAAGGATTCTCATCTAATTAAAACGATAAGAATAGAAAAAAATCAAATACCAGTAATTTCATCTCGAAAAATAAAGAAAATTACAAAAATTCTAAAGAAATCCGAACGACCATTACTATTAGTGGGAAGTAGTGCTGTCACTCTTAAAAATGAAGCATTACCTCTTGCTGATGCCATTACCAGATTAGGAATTCCAACGTATCTCTCTGGAATGGCAAGAGGAATCTTAGGAAGGAGACATCCCTTACAAATGAGACATAGAAAAAAAGAGGCCCTGAAAGAAGCGGATGCCATCATTCTTGCTGGAGTTCCTTTTGATTTTCGTTTAAATTATGGACTTTCCATCAAAAGGACGACTACAATCATTTCTTGCCATCGTTCACCGAAACTCCTAATGATGAATCGTAAGCCTACCATTGGAATGATCACCGATCCGGCTATTTTCTTAAAAGAACTTTCACGCAGGATTGAAAAGCCCGATGACCATTGGAATGACTGGATTAGCCACCTTCGCGCAAGAGATAACCAAAGAGAAAAAGAAATTGAACATCTTGCCAATGAACCCGCTGAATTTGTCAATCCCCTCAAATTATGCCAAGCTCTCGAAGAAGTCATTGATGAAAAAAGCATCATCATTGGTGATGGTGGAGATTTCGTTGCCACAGCATCCTACATCATCAGACCAAGAACACCTTTAACATGGCTCGATCCAGGCGTTTTTGGAGCCTTAGGATGTGGAGCTGGATTTGCTCTAGCAGCCAAATCCGTCCGACCCGATCATGAAGTATGGGTTCTCTATGGCGATGGTGCTTTTGGTTACAGCCTCATTGAATTTGACACCTTCATCCGCCATAAACTTCCAATCATTGCCGTGATAGGTAATGATGCTGCGTGGATGCAAATCGCACGTGAACAATTAGAAATCTTCAAAGATGATGTAGGAGTCATTCTGAGACGTTCCAATTATCATATCGCTGTCAAGGGATTAGGAGCTGAAGGATTCGTCATTGAAAGTAACGACGAAATTTCCTCGGTTCTCAAAGAAGCAAAAGAAATAGCAGCAAACGGAAAACCCGTCGTCGTGAATGCACTCATTGATAAAACTGATTTTAGAAAAGGATCAATCTCTATATAGGCGACATGCCGTGAACAAGTTGAAAATAAAGTTTCACCTGTTATTGTTTCTGATAAAACAAATACGATGGCATCTGCTGTCGTTAGTTATCCTCATCAGCATGGGGACCATCATTTTCTCGATTCTAGAACAATGGAACGTTTTCATTAGTTTTTATTTCACCATCGTGACTTTAAGCACTGTCGGCTATGGAGATTTTGTCCCCAAACACGACACGAGTCGACTGGCATCATCAATCATCGTGCTCATTGGCATCTCCATTTTTGCCTTATCAATGCAAAAAATGGCAGAACATATCATTGAGTTCCGATTAGATCCTTCTATCGAAAGTCACATCTCACTAAATCACATAGAAAATGCCATTGTCATTCTTGGATATGGAAAAGTCGGCAGCGAAATCGCTGAAATGCTAATGAAGAGTGGATACAAGAACATCGTCATTATTGATTCTAATACCACGAGAATTGAAGAAGCCAGAACACGCGGCCTCATAACTATCGAAGGAGACGTCAAGGAGCCACTATTCTTGGCTAACTTGAACTGGAAAAAAGTTAAATACACCTTCATTTCTCTTCATGACGACGAAACGACGATATTCACGGCATTAGTCGTAAAAACCTACGATCCTACAACGAATGTCATCATTCACATTAGAGAATATCGTTCTTTAGATCTTTGCAAGCGATTAAACATAACTAACGTGGTACTTCAAGAATATGCAGTATTCATTGATCTAAACAAAATTTTATTCAAAGATTTAGACATTATGGTCACTGATTTGCCGTTAAAGCAACATAGAATAGTGCGTCTTCAAAAACTGCCAGATGATCGAGAAATCTCTCCAGAGTTATTAGATAGAGTTTGGGTTATTGGTCGAATAACCTTAGCTACGAAAGAATTCGATCAAGTTGTTCCTGTGGAGACCTTAAATGATTATATGAAACGATGGAAGCACATTAAAAAGCCTCTTGATAGGTTTGACCTCCTTGTACTAGGAGATGCTCACGATTTAAGGGATATGGAAGCAATAAAAACCAGAACTTATCAGAAAATTTATGAAAACGTGCTGCTTTTAGGCAGCGGAATCATTTCCAGAATATCACTTCAACTTCTTCAATACACGGCAAAAGAAATCTGGATCGCAACTAAAGACGAGGACATTTTAAAACATGGTGAAAAAGATGACATCCACAGCATTCCCGCACACATGACAGAAATTAACCGGTTTTCACCATCTTTTCTCAAAAAAATGGACCTTGTCATCATTTCTTCTCACGAAGATCCAGAAATGCTGTTCTTTCTTTCTTACCTGCGAATGCACAACAAGACCGCCATTGTAATTGCTCAGATAAGGGATCATCAAAACTTGCACATATTCAATCAGCTCGGCCTAAACCATTCCATCGAACTAGAAAGGGCTGTAGCAAGACAAATGATTCACTGTTCCGAATTACTAGAAAAAAAGTAAGAAGAATAGGAAAACAGATTTTTCCGAAAGGCGGTCGGGAAAGGCCGTGCTTCTCCATTCATTCACGTGAGATATTCCATTCTTCGCTGAATCTCGATTAATTACTGAAGGACTGGTCCCTTAATTCTAATGACCAATCACGTGACGATTTCCTCGGACGGAACGTGCCGTAACGTGAACTTGGTGACCATTTTAGCCTCCCTGATTGAAAAAATTAAAGTTTTGGAAAAGCCTAAATAGGAAAAAAGTTTATTCATTTACATCGACTTTTTAAACCAACGTTGCTGTCAAAGCAACTCGAGACATCATCCAATCAATCCAATGTTGACGAATTCTTTCAACAGTTTTCTTCTCAGTGACTTGCTTTTTTATCCCAGTGTCCATATCTCTTCTCATATATAGAGAAAGAAGTCTCACTAATTCGTCTGGTGTTCTACTAATAGAATTTCTCTCTGATCTTGGCCATTGAAAAATTCCTTCAAACAATTCAAACGCTCTCATAACCTCTTCTGGTGTTCGCTGCACGTTGACTAGTAGAACAATTTTCGTCTGTTCTTTAAGGCCAACAATCTCTAGGGCTTGATCAATCTGACGTGTTCCAGCAAGATAAAGCAAGGTCTCAACATCCATTGAGCGAGAGATGTTCATTTCCTCATAAAATGCATAAGATGCATGCCAACAAGCAGACAATAGCTGTTGTTCATCAATGATTCTAGATTCATCAACTAATTGTAGATAGCCAGTCTCAAGTTGCTCATTCAACAATTTCATTTCAGTAACAATTTTTGAGACATCTAACGGTGTTGGGCTGGAATAGATCCTATAATCTACCCACAATTCTGGTAAAGTTATCTCTAGTGAATCCTTTAACATTGGTTTCACCCTCAACCTTCATCAAAAAGGGTTTTTCGAAGAGGGAAAGTCAGGGTTTTCTTTTCGATGATGCAATCATTCGCAAACTGTTCAATCTTGTTCATCATCCCTGTTGACCATAATTTTTCCAGATCAGATGGAACTACTCGGAATTTTTCCTGAAATGGACAACATCCTCTTGTTATTTGATCCAGATCAACGGCTAAAGAGGGAGTAAGACCAATCTCATCAATGGACAATGCCAATAAAGGAAGAAAGAGGGTAAAATATTGCTTGTCGAACAATTTTTGAACCAAAGGTAACATTTCTGGGGTAATCTTCAATCCTTCAGCAAAACTCAACCCCATCACCAACTCCATCAGCTCTGAATGACCGTGCTGCCTATATTTCTCTGAGTCAGATTTTATTCTCGAGTATTTACTAACTTGAAGGAGTTGTTGAAAGACAATTTTTCTAACACCCAGACACCAAGCACACATTTCTTCCGTTGCAGACTGAGCTGCTAATTTTTCTAGCACTTTCCGGAACTTGATAATTGTAATTGAATGATGACCACTAATGTAATTTGCTACCAATAATTGCGTCAAAAGACTCATCTCGATCTCGAAATCTTTTTCGATAGGAAGAGGATTAGTCTCTACATT
>JAJRXH010000658.1 GCA_024276395.1 archaeon | reverse complement strand
TGGTAGCATTAAAATTCCAGCAATGCCGAACAAGAGAAAAGTGCTGGCCAATGGGTCATTTTGCTCACCAGCTTGCTTTACAGCCACGCGCTCATATCCCAGTAGAAGTATTCTGCCTATCATTGCTCCAAGAACAAGGACACTCAACACATTACAACCCCTCCTTGAATTGATCTCGGACAATGTATGCAAGCTGCTCTTCTCACGCACGTCGAAGTAATCTCATTCTTAACTATCATTCCAGTCCAAAGATTTTTGGATTTTACTTGGATAAATCGAACAAATTTAATTTCATGAAGTCAAATGAGGCGTCTAGCCAAATCATGCTCATCCAAACAATCAAGCACTTACCACGTTAGATGAGTTACACGTGAATTGCTTGTTTAACATGCCACCATTCATAACTATAAATACCGTTCCGATAGATAGGAACGCGTAGCTGGAAGAAGACCACTGCATCATGAAGGATTCCAGCTATCTGAGAAAAACAGTTCACAGGACACGAGAAAGAGCAAGCCGATCTTTAATCCCAAAAGTTGCTCTTTCATCTAATAATATTGATTGACAGATAACATCCTTTGAAAAAATATCCTTTCAAGAAGGGAAAAAAATGAAACACCATGAAAAAAGAAAAATGAGAACAACAACACTATTGATGGTATTATCATTCATACCATTACTAATGACCTTTCTGCCGACCTTGATCGTATCTACATCACTTCCAACGTTAACCATTGAAACAACACATACAACAACATCACCAGTTACCGTGAACTCCGAGAATGCTACCGATATTATCAAGTTTTCGCAGAACATTCTTCTCAGCACGAATGATGACCTATATCCGCATCATGTCGAACCAACCCTAGAAATATCCGATAACGGAACACTATTCGTGGGATACAAAAATTCTTACACGCCAGACGGCGGAGGCTATCGCGTGAGCTTCGTCCGTTCGACAGACGGTGGATCAACGTGGACAAAGCCGTTCGATATGCCACAGTTTAATGACCTTCAAACTCGCCAATCTGACCCGTGGATAGTGTGGCACGACGGAACGATATATTACGCCTACTTGGAATTTACTACCACGAGTTCTTTTTCCCAAATAACCGTGGCTAAATCAACAAATCTCGGAAATACTTGGACGACTACCGCTGCATCCCATGGCTCTGGATTCGCAGATAAGGAAACAATGGCAATTAGTTCCAATGGCACCATCTACGTGGCATACGACGATGTAATCTTTAATGGCAATATCGTGACTCGCGTTGATACCAAAATCACCAAGTCTGTAGATGGGGGTAACTCATTCACGGAATTAAGTGTCATCCCAGACGTGCAGGACACAGGATATGTTGGTCCATATCTAACACTTGATTCACAAGATCGAATCTTTGTAGCTTGGACTTGGCATCGTTACGATCCATGGGGCGATGTTTTTTTCGATAGTTCGACAAATGGCGGAAAAACTTTCGGAACTGACGTAGACATCAATCCAGAGAGTGAAAATGCAACGTATACTGTCAATCCTTCGACATATCGCCCAATGAAGATAACCTTACCAGTCATTCGATTTGACCAAGAACAACGACTATACGTGATGTGGGCGGAAGTAAGTGAACTTAATGGATCATGGGATGTATACTTGAAGTATTCGGACGATTTCGGAAAAAACTGGAGTCAGAAATTTCTCGTGAATCCTACTGTTGAAGGAAACCAATGGATGCCAGATTTCGATATTGACTCACGAAATCGACTTCACGTGGTATGGTATGAAGAAAAAGATGATCTCTATAGGCCTTATTACCGTCAAATATGGTTCGAAGGCTCAAATCGTGATCAAATAAAAATGACAGATGTCATTCCCATAGCCGAGGCTTATACTAGCAGTGATTTCACGAGACCGGGTGATTATTTTACCATTAGAGTAGATGGAAACGATGTACCTCATGTCGTGTGGACTGATGGCCGATATAACGAAATGGACATTTTTTATGCACACGGAATCAGTGATACCGATGATAATGGAACCACCATCACGACTACACCTACTACCAC
>JAJRXH010000046.1 GCA_024276395.1 archaeon | reverse complement strand
GTTCAATGCTTTCAATTGCTTGTTCAAGCTGATCACGCTCACTAACATAATGACGCGCTGGAAAGATGACGATAGATGGCCTTTTAGTGATTACTTGTCCTGTCAAGGGATGGATGTCCACTATTTCTTCGATTTCATCATCAAAAAAAGAAATTCGATGCGCAGCGGAGGAGTATGGAGGATAAATATCCACGACATCACCCCGTGAACGGACGGAACCTGGCTTGAAATCCGCATCATCGCGTTCATACTGGATCTCTATTAATTGCATCAAGAGATCTTCTCGATCTAAAATCATCCCTGGCTTGAGAAACAAGCTTAGTTTCCTGTAAGTCTCTGGAGAACCCAGGCTATAGATGCAAGAAACAGGGGCTACCACGATGACATCACGTCTTTCAAGCAAGGAACGAGTTGCTGACAACCGCATCCGATCAATTTCTTCATTAATCTCGAAATCTTTTTCGATGTAGAGATCACGCACTTCCACATAGGCCTCCGGCTGATAATAATCATAAAAACTCACGAAGTATTCAACGGCATTATTGGGGAAAAAAAACTTAAATTCCTGATATAGCTGAGCTGCTAGTGTTTTATTGTGCGAAATGACCAACGTTGGCTTTTGTACCCTCATGATTGTCTGGGCTATGGTAAAGGTCTTTCCAGTACCAGTTAGACCTTGCAAGACCTGAAACTTCACTCCATTTTGAATGTTTTCCACTAGTTGAGTAATGGCTTTCTCTTGATCACCTTTTGGGGTCATGTGTCTTGGACCCCATTCAAAAGGCCTCTTTATAGGCTCAAGCATCTAATCATTACCTCCGATGTCAGAAAGAGCCTTTTTTCTCTTAAGAATGATGGTAGAGGTATCGACATGAACAACAAAAAAGCAGCAAGCACGGAAGAAATCATCACGTCATCAATTTACCACTGAAAAACAAGATATCATTTAAATTCTCTACTCTCCCGGTTCTTGCAGCCATAGCAACACGTTTCGAAAGATCTCGAGAAATGCTTCCTTCACATTCGCTCCCGTTTTGGCAGATGTTTTGAGATAACTAGAAGGGATGCCATGGCGGTCAAACAAGAAATGTTGAAAGTATGAAATGATTAGATCAATGGAAAAAAGCTCCTGAGGACTAACACGATTCACCAAATCTATCTTGTTAGCAAGAAGTACGATGGGACGATATCCTTTCACGTAGCGATAGAGTGAATCAATCCAAAAAAAGGAATTAAAGAACGTGAACAATCGAGTTATGTCAAACACGACAACCGCACCTAGTGATCCTAAAAAGTAAGCACCTTTTACTGTCTGAAACTTCGGTTGTCCAGCAAGATCCCACACGGTTATTTGACCTGAATGAGGCCCCAATGACAACGTGATCAAGGAAAAATCGGCACCAATTGTAGGAATGTAGTTTTCACGAAGGGCCTGACCAATATATTTCCGGCGAAGACTAGTCTTGCCTACGGCGCCATCACCGATGAGACAAATTTTAAACATCCGTGGCTCGGGTGGTAAAGAAAGTACCGATTGATCATTGAAAGGTGTCAACTCTAATAGCCGATGGACATCATCCTTTAGTTCAATGAAAAGGCTAGTAAGATCACTAATGAAACTGAAATCTTCCTTAGACACTGGTTTCCAAAATTCAGGGGTCATTTCACTCTCTACATACTCTCTTACAGGCGAAGGAGAAGTCTCTAAATGATTGACCAACCTACTTACTAATTCTCGCGTTAATGATTCATTCCAATTCGCATTCTCACTCATCTTGCTCCTAGTCCCATAATCTTGAATGTCATTAGATGTAAAACGTGTGACATGTTAGGTTCAAATACCTTCTAAAAGAAATTGTTAAAAAATCTTACTCCCAAGTCAATGCATGAGGCGTTCAGCATGACATCAAGTTCACCCCAGAATCACCAACCCGAATCTAAATTTGCTCAGATGTTAGGTAAATTGTGGCTAGCTAATGCATGGATCATCACGGCCACGATTCTTCTCCTCATTCCCATGGACGAATACGGACAATTCAGCTCACTGAGCAATCCAAAATATTCCTTACTGCGAATTCTCTTCTTCGGAACATTATTGACCGAGGTAATCCTTTTAACTTATCTAGGT
>JAJRXH010000657.1 GCA_024276395.1 archaeon | reverse complement strand
TGCAATGAAAGTTTCCACGAGCTTCATTTCCTTCAAGACTCTGAAATCTTGGCCTACCTTTTCCATGGTTCCGCTCTTCAGAAGCTCATTAACTCCAGGTTTTCCAGCAACAGATGTATTTTCCACGTAGACTTGAACATTTCTGGTCAAAATTCGCTCTTTCAAGTAATCGTAGAACTGATCTTTAATGAATCCTGGACCACCGATGATGATGATTTTCACACCAATTTCGATGTTTCGTACAATTGCCTTATAAACCTTATTAAAAAACTGAGAAAGAAGGTCACTTCTTTTTTTTCCACCAAGGCTACTCTTTCTTGGTATTCGTTCCTTGATATCTGGTAAAAATTCCAGCCTAAAATTATCTATCAAGGCGAGGGATGCCTCACCAACATCGAGCGTCACGGCGAGCATAAGTGGAAGTTTCATCGCCCTTTCGGCTTCTTCAAGCATCTCTTGATGATAATTCATCCAACCTTGAGGTTTTTGAATGGTAACAATGGCATTAAGGTCAATATTAATCGTATGATAACCACCTATCCGGACATGCTGTTCTGGACCTTCTACAACAATTCCCTTGACGCGCATGCGCTGTGACTTGATGGTATCTGCAAAAGAAACCTCTAAGACCTTAATAGTTAACGTTAATACGATTCGTTCACCCTTATCTCCCGACTTCCCCTCAGCATCTTTTCTTTTCACGCGTCTAGTAGTCCTTGCACGAAGATAATCCCCTACCTCTAAAATTCTAGAGAGGATGTACATGTCCGTGGGATGTTCTACCTTTAATTGTAAGATGCTATTACGCTGATCATACTTTAAAATCCGCATATGTCTTCCCTTCAGTCTTCTAAACTATTCTCATTTCATAGAAGCTTGAGTTTATTGGTCAGTTGCTCAACTTTTGCCGAAGAATGAGGACCTACACCCAACGCCGTAATGGTACCTGGTTCCAATTCTGTCAGACCAGCATCTCGTATCTTGACTACAGGTATTTTTGGATCAATTTTCAAAACATGCCTTTCAACTTGCTCTAATTCATCCAGAGAGCTGACCCCTAGCACTACCTTCTTCTGACCCATTGCAAGCCATCTTCGATATACATCTGGAGCCATTTTGCGGGCGATTTCAACAGCCGATACAGCTGCATGACATGCTTGCGCAATCATTTTTCCTCTTGACATCTTGAGATCCTTTCGAATGATGATCACCTGTTTTATTTCCATCGAGAATTACTCTCCACCACCCATTTTTTTCCTCTCCAAGTTACCTCCTAGCACGCTCCCTTAGATCTGTAACTTGTCCAGCACAGTAATGGAACAAGTAGGCGCTCGGAGTAGTGCACGCTCATCATTATCGCGGAGTTAAGTCCGCTCTTGATTCAGAGCAGGTCAGTTATCGTCATCGCGCCTATTTCAAATTCATTCCCGTAATTAATTTTAATAAAAATGATGAAAGAGCTCCCTTTTGTCATCTCATAGAATTGACATACATTGCATTTATTAAAAATGGAATAATAAAAATAGAAGATTATGTTTCTTTCATCTCACAATCTCTTGCGGTTTACCTATAAATTAAAGTCCATCGATGGTTCTAATAATTATTAATCAGTTATCAATTCCATTCAAGTAGTTACTCAACCAATTCCTGTCCCTTGGTAACAATGACTCGACATGGAGTAGGGAACTTGTATCTACCCAGTCGGATCGCATTCTTAGCAATCTTGTATCCATCTTTATTGCACCTTACAGAAAGAATGACATCCCCAGCGCGGACCCTAGCTGCACGCCCAATAACCTTACCAAACGCTTTTTTCATTCCGCTTTGTAATCGATCTGCACCTGCACCAGTAAGCATTTTATTCTCTCTCAATCTTTGATGTGGATACGGATGAATCTTGTAATGATATCCTTCTTTTCCCAAATTTCTACTCAAAACACGATTGATTTGAATTCTGGCGGCCTCTAAGGCGTTTGCTGTTACTTGACAATCTTCCAGAGCGATCAGCCGCAATTCAATCTCAAATTCTTTATTGGGCGTGCCCATCTCAAATATTCTAATTTTAGGATCAGGACCTCCGCGGATGTATTCCTTTCGAGTGTATGGTGGACGATCTGGTTTAGTATAGCAGTACGCTGGTCTTTTCATTGCGATCTTCTCCTGAATGATGTTCTTTTACCAATCATTAACTCTGTCAAGACGTGCTTTCTCCTCGTATTAATTAGTTGCGATGGATGTTACTGAGAAGTGGAATGATGATACATGGAAAACAGCATTGAAATCAGCTGACTTCCACCCCGTTCTGAGGGGCTAGGACTTTCCGCCGATGTTTTAGTAATGTGTCACTTGCAATCACGAGTAAAACATGCATCTTTCTACCAACCAGTAGTACAAAGGTGACTTCATTAACATAGTAAAATTGGTGCTAATTGCTTGTTATCATATAGATGACAGCAATCAACTCACTAGATTTGTCGAGATCATATATTTTTACGTGATGATGGCAAGAAATCATTAATTGAAACCATCTTAGATTTGCAACTTGACGACATAATATCGAGAACACATCGCTGCATTTGTATCTGTATTTACGATAAAATTCTTGACATCTAATAAGATTCGGTCAAGTATGGGGTAAAAATAATGAGTTGGTTAATCAATACGCATGATGATGAACTTGACGAGATCTCCCAACCGAACTCACACAGAAAAAAACAACGAAGAGCACCTTCCCTAGCTAGCATGGGACTATCATCAGACCTTCTTGAAAACAATATCACCACCAGAAGAATAGAAGACGAAAGAGCTAAAATAATGGTCATTGGCGTCGGTGGTGCTGGTAACAATGCAGTAAATCGCCTATTTAACGAAGGAATTACTGGTGCAGAGACAATAGCAATCAATACT
>JAJRXH010000656.1 GCA_024276395.1 archaeon | reverse complement strand
ATAGGTAATTCGCTCTGACATCCTCCCACCTTGAAATGTCGGGATTTATAGTGTGGTATTTTGTAATTTTTTTATATTCGTCAATGTAGAGTTAGGCAGCCATCGTAAAAAGTTCGTCTAATGACCTAAGGGGCTCGACGAACTTTCTTAGAAGTTCTTTTTCTTCTTCTGAAATATCTCCGTCTTCTACTAATTTTTCTATAATTTCGTAAAAGAGCTGTTTCGTGTCTTCAAAATTATTTTGGGGAGGAAGGGAGGAAAGGGCAAAGATTATTTTATCTGTTAGGGAGGCACCTTCGGCGTTGATGGCATTTTTTACAGTTTCGAGGTAGATCTGCTCTTCAGAAATGGATTTAGCTAGTGCCTCCCTCTCCTCAAAAGTGGCATCTGCTGGAAGCTCTGGAATTGGACGTCGAAAAATCTTCCGAATGAAGCGACCAATGCGTGTAGCCATTGATTCACACCTCTATTTTTAGCACTATGCCGGAATGCTTTTAAAGTTCGTGTCAGCGCACTCCGTGAAATTTCTGTAGAGAGACGAACTCTTATAAAATTTGGATGTAAAGTAAGTGGCATTTTCATTTATCTTTTTTACTAGAGAATTTTGGGTGATTGATGGTCATCGATGATTTTCTTTGTTTTTTCTTACTTTTGTTTGAAATTTTCTGGACATTTTTTAAGTTTTGATTTTCAATTTGGAATTAATAGATCTTTTTCTCAACTTCCTTGTCATTCCAGAATACATCATGAAAAATATGATCAAGGCAATGAAAATGAGAAACGGATATAAAAGGGTCGTGCGATACCCGATATTGATTTCGATGATTGATGAAATGAGAAGAGGGATCATACCTAGGATGAAAATTTTTGCATCTCTTTTTAATAAACTTTTGACTAACCGATGAAAACTTAAATATAATCTTTCTATTTCAATTGTTTCTGGGTAAGATTCATAATTTTTTTTCATTTTCAGAAAGTAACGAATTTGTTTACCTATATCTCCTAAAAAGAAAGTTAAAAAAAAGTTTGTTGCCCTTAAGAATGGGTCAGGAAAAGCTAATATAGAAACAATCCCAATAATAACTAATATACCGATACTAAGACTTCCAGTTCGTATTAAGGAAAACATCGAGATTGTAAAGAAGAAAAGGATGATGCTAAAGTAAAATAAGATTGCTAGCAGAGGAATCTGTGCTGCCTGGATGTTGATTTGTAGGAGAATTCCAATTGAACCGATAAGTAATAGATAGATGACAAGTAAGATTTCAGTACATCGTAAAATCATCATCAATGAATTAATTTTTTTCCAAAAATGTAGTTCTTCTCTTATCGGAGATCCATAAATTAACAAGTAATCTAAATCATAATCTTGTTCATTGGCTGGGGTTACTGTTGGTAATTTCCATGAGGGCATTCATCTCATCTCATTCTGCTCTCAAATGCTTTATAAAAAGGGATTGTGACATCCCAAAAGAAATAAGGAATTTTTTTCTCGGAAAGAATTTGTTGGATGACTTGTTTGTGATATGAAAATAATTCTGATGTTAAATTGTGATAAAATAACGCAGAATGGTAGTGTTCTTCATTTCTTTTGAGTAAATTTCGCTCGAAATTGAGGGAATAACTCCATAGAATGTATAAAGTTCTCATTTCGCTAATTTCAATTGCTGATTGTAAAATGGTTTCATCAAGGAGTGGAGAAATTAAAATGATAACAGCCGTGTCTGGGGTTCTAGAAACTTGCGTGAGGAGTCTTTTTTTGAGAATGTTTGAGTCTTTATAATTTTGCGCATTAACAGTGGCCAATTCTCTTCCCAATCTTTGGAAGTGAAACTTGAACCTCCGTGCCTTTGAGAACGTTACTGTTTCTCCTATTAAGATATGCCCTATTCGTGCCCCATGACGCAGGAAAAAGTCATAAATGGATATGAGAGCTTCTATGTTATATTCAAGGATAGGTTCCGTTGTCTTCGTCAAATCAAGGACGATATATACTTCTAATCCTATGTTCAAGCTGTATTCATTCACGTAGAGTATATTTTCAGAAGCCTTGGCAGTTTTGAACCAGTTGATGAGCTTGATGGGATCGCCCATCTGGTATTCCCTTACACCTCGAAAATCTTCGTCATGGCCAACCACGCTGGAGACAAATGTGGCACCGAATAACTTGAAGTTCCGGATTTTGAGTGGAAATCTTTTGATGGGAATTAGATTCGGGACAACATAAATAGTTTGTACCTGATGGGATTCATACCATCTTTTGATTACTAATCCTGACTTGTCAATGATTTGTATCTTCATTGGTCCTATTCGATATGTTCCTCTTTCTGGAAATTGGATGACATAACTTAGAAAAATAGTTTCCTTTGGATTAACACTACAGGTTAGAAAGTTGGAACCCTTGAGGACATTAATTTTTTTGTGGAGAATATCTTCTATCTCGAGGCGATAGATGGTTGTGGAGGAATGATTTGTGATTTTTAGTACCACGGGGATGCTTTCTCCAGGCAAAAATTGATCTTTAAGCAAAAATCTTGAAACACTGATGTTGACATCCTCTAAGTCATCCATTTCACTGAAATGGATGAGTACGATGAAAGTTATGATTACTAGAATGGGTAGAATGATATGT
>JAJRXH010000655.1 GCA_024276395.1 archaeon | reverse complement strand
GAGTAGTAGTCTTTCAATCCAAGCGTTATCGTAATCGTGTAGTAGGATACGTAACCAGATTAATGAAACAAAAAGCGCGTGAACAGGCAGAATTAGATGCAAGAACAGATTGAATCAAATCGTCAAAAGAAACAAAGCTTACCAGTTATTTTACCATTTTCGATGTGTTCAGAGACTATCTTGGGAAGATCTAACTATCATTTGGTGGGATGACCACCAAGAATTTCTCTTCTTTTACATTTAATTCTAGAACTATCTCTTTTTCAAAGATTGAAGAGTTCATCTCTTCTTTATCTTGTAAAGATTTCCTAATTGGAGCAATATGCCAAGTAAAGTACATCGTACCTTTTCTTGCAATTCTGTCAACTCGAAATCGAAAAACGCTCGATTGCTTGAAATCATACTTAAACTCTTCCAAAATGGGTGTTTTTAATTTTAAAATGATTTCTGAATCAGAAACAAGGTCTTTAGGTAAAATAAGCTGTGTTTGACAACCTGATGGCGTTAATTCTGACTTGATGCTCGCAGACTCAAGCCACTTGAGAGAAATTATTAATATGCTCCAATTGTTCATTACTGATGTAATGATTTTTCGATTGAACTGGAGAAAATAACTAGATTTACCTGCTTCTTTTGTCGTTATAGTGACTTCATTTTCATCTATTTCTTTTTCCATCATTACTCCATACCAACAAACCAATATTCTCCATTCAAATTCTTACAAATGCCTTGTTTCTCTAAATCATCCAAGATGACCCTTATGGCAGTTTCATCGAGAGATACTCGCTTGAGGAAATCATCAATAGTACAACCCCGCTTTTCATTTTTCCAAACTGTTGTAGCAATCTCCAACATCTCAACAATGCATTTTGACGTCATCAAAGGCTCAAACTCATAGAAGTTCCCATTTACCCGACGAATCACGTGAACATCCTCGAGTAATGCTAGTATCGCTTTCACATCACGCTGAGAAATCTCAAGATTGAAAGTCTCTTTGATAGCCTTCCTTAGATCTTCCATCCGCGGATATTGCAGTCGGGCACGCTGATAAGCAAGCCCAAGATCAACAATAAGAGTAGCTAGGCGAGAATAATATTGTCTTTTTGAAAGGAGACCGTGCTTATCAAAAACGTGAGGAGGAACATTTAGTAAAGGAAGGTCAACTTTTCCTCTCAGATCAAGTAACCTTTCTCTTAGATATATAGGTAGATACGGTTGAAACCCTAATTTTTTTAATTCATCTCGAATAATTTCACGGCTAACTTTTTTGCTTTCATCATCAAGCGATTTCAACATTTTTCCAAACTTCTTATAAGGATCAATCGATTTTTCTGATGTCATTGGCCCCAACCAATCATTTAACATGAATTTATCACAATCACGTCTACACGTCAAACATTTCTGAGCAATCCATCCAATCCATTTAATTTGTCATTGAACCTAATTAAAAAAAGAATGGAAAGGGGTTCTAATTAACCTCACTACTGCGAACCATATCTTAAATTTCTTCTTTTCTAAATGATAACAGCTTTTTTAGTGATATCTCTTGAGCTCTTCCATCAGGAAGTTTTCTCCTTACAAGAACAGGAAGAACACCCATTGAGATTTCTTTTTCTGCAACATGAATGGGATCCGACATTTTCTTATCTGTTTCATCAACCTCAATTAATACTGGAGCACCCATTGAGATTTGTAATGCTCTAGCGCCTAAAATACGTGCCCTTTCGTAACGGGTTAACCGTCGAGGACCTATCCAAATCTCATCTTTCTTTCCTTCTTGACTTTTTTCTCCATTACTTGGGGAAGACATCGTTTCACCCGGTCCTAATCGTGAATAGCTCATTCTAACTGCGAAGAGAGTCACCTTGTCCTACACACCTTCTAGAAAAGAAGAATACCTTAGCATGAAACAGTAATTTATTATTATTTTTAAACCTTCTTGACTATTAAATCTTTTTCCATTTACGAAAGCGAATCAAGAAAATAATAGTGCACGGTTTATCAAAATGAGAACAAATGAGGAGGTCACCCTCCTCTAGTAAGAAGAACCAGAAGAAGCCACGACAAAAAAGATTCCAATAAACGCTAGAATCCCACTCACGATGTTGCCAATGGTAACAGCGATGGATGGAACAAAATTAAATAAGAAGAACAAAAACGCCAGCACGAAGATACCTCCAAGACCAACTCCACCAATGAAAGTGGGAAGATTACTTTCACCAGCCCAGGCAGCTTTTTCTTGAACTGAATATCCTAAGCCCACTCCAGCGACTATCCCACTTGCCCACACGGATATCAGCACGAAAAACTGCTTACCACTCACAGACGAATCAAAAACTCCTGGTAATAACATTGTTAAAATGGCGACCATAAAACTAATTGTAAAAATAATTGAACCTAGAAGTGCGGGAGTTCGCATCTACTCAGACCTCCACTTTTGTTCAGATTTACTAACAATCCAAGCACAAATGTCACATACTGGTTTTTAAGGATGTCTCATGAGGTGGGCAAATCGCTAGATGTAACTTGGACAAGACTTTCGCGAGTCAAAGAGAAGGTATTTTCTATTCCAACTAATCCAATACGAGAAATGCGAATTTTTGGCTCGATTGCCATCACATTTCCCTCTTGAAATGGTAAGGAAAATGATTGAGATATAACGGGCCACTCATCGATTTCTAAACCTACTCCATGACCCATAAAACCCACGCCTTGTTGATCAGCCATAAAAATCACGGAATGTCTTGCATCTTTCAACTTGGCTGCCACATTTTCGCGATAAAAATCCAACACTTGATCATAAATCTCTCTTGGTAAAATATGTGGCCGAATGGAAATTCTAAGATATTCTTGAATCTCAATACATAAATCCAAGTAATTTCGTGCCAGTTCAGGCAGTTTTCCCATTGAATACGTTCTTGTCTCATCAGCACAATATCCATGATAACTTCCTACAAGATCAACCAGAATGGGCTCATGTTTCCTTATTTTACGATTAGATGCTCCTTGAGGCAGCAACCTAGAATATCCTAATCCTCCATTGGGAGAAGACACGTATGATGGAATCGTTCCGCTGATGCCGCTGATACAATGTCCTTGTGGCAACATTTCATTGTTCCAAGCACGAAAGAACACGAAACCTTGGTGTCCTACTTCTAGCATTGCTTTTGATGCCACTGCACATAATTCCCTTTCAGTCATTCCAGGTCTCAATGCTTCATAGACGGCTTGATGCCCTGTTTTCGTGATTTCAGCTGAAACCCTGATGAACTCCAGTTCTTGCTTGCTCTTACAAGCCCTAACTTGACGAACAAGAGATGATCCTTCCACAAGTTCGATCTTTTTGGGAAACAGTTCACGCAAGCGCAAATAATAAGATGTTGGCAAGACATCAAAAGTTAATGCAACTTTCTTCTCTGATGAACCATCCGACTCTGAATCGATGACATCAAGCAACATGCGTGTTAGATCGCGGAATCCAGTGATCTGAAAAACTGAATCAATCCAAGACTCTTCTTTAGCTCTTGATACATCTCTTCTCACTAACAAGGTCGGATTTCCTTCTGATGGCACGATACAGTGCGCATCCTGAGCACTACCGGAAAAATAGTATAAATCTGGACGCCAATTTACAATCAAGACATCAATGTCACTTTTTTTTAGCAATTGTTGGAGGCGAATGATGCGACTAACATACTCTGATGTAGAAAAGATGTCATCACTCTCGATTTCTATAGTTGTAATTCCCATACTTCTCCCTAAAATATAATTTATGACGAAAAGGAGATGGTGCAGGTGCAAATATTATCAAGGATGATACTTTCCTTCACTTAATCTACCTTTAACTTGGCCATTCGCAATTAATTTCTCAATGGCCTTAGTAACCACTGGTGCACTCATTCCTAACTGTGATGCTATTTCCTCCACGGTTTTTGGCGATTCTGCCTGTTGAAGAATTTCCAGGAGTTGTTCTTTCTTTGATTTTCCAGAAAATACATCATCTCCCTTTATCTTTTGAAGAGATGCTTTCACAGAGGCTCCACAGTTCGGACACTTGAAAGACCCCATAATAGTTAGGGTAATTTGGCCATTCTTGTCTGGCATTGGACTAGTCATCGTCCAAGTCGTGTTGGGAGGATTTACCTTTGGATCTATTTCTGTACCGCACTTCTTGCATATTACTTGTAATTTTCGACTTCGGCCCTTTCCAGACTTTTTTCTTGGCATCTCAATGTCTCCTTAGATTTACCTTATAATTTGAGTTATTTCGTTCTCGCTGCAACATTTCTCCTCAGTTAAACAGTTCCATCTAAATATATCTACCTAACTAAACGACAATGAACCAACAATTTACCATAATTCACACAAATAAATTTGGCTGATAAACTCAATTAACTAAAAAATCAAAGAAAGAAAAAAATTGGAAGAAATACTAGGCAATATTAGCCAACAATTTTCTCGATGTCAGCTGTTTCAGACATCGGGAACACAAACGTCCCGCATATGGCCTATTAGGTCTTTTACGCGATATATTCTTTTCATACGGATTAACAGCCTGCAATGGTCTTTTACATTCTGCACATTTCGATGGCGATACTTTTTTCTTTTT
>JAJRXH010000654.1 GCA_024276395.1 archaeon | reverse complement strand
TGCACTCCATAAGCAAAGCAGCGGTCATCAAATCCGAAACGCTGCAATTCTGGTCCCATCCTAAAGATCTCCGAGAACTTGGTCTCTTGTTCATTCGATTGAGCATCGCTGAAAAATTACTTAGCACAGTCTTACAAGGAGAACTTATCGATTATGAATTGAAAGTTCTTGCATCGCTTCACCAATGCGAAATACTACTATTAAAAGCAGAAATTTTCGAAGACCAATCATACATTGACGAAACTGATCATTTAATCGAACAAATCCTACAGCTTGCAACGAGTCAAAATTCCCACCTGTTAACTGTTCAGGCTCAGTGGTTAAAAGCCAAGTTATTTCTCGTCAAAACACAGTTAATGGAAGCACTAAACATAATAGAAACTGCCTTATCCATCACGCAGAAACAACAATTAGGGCAAATAGAAACTCTATTACTTAAAGAAAAAGATTTCATCACGAAAATGGTGACAAAAAATGTAACAACCACACAATTATCTCTCAATGTCCGACTAGAAATGGCAAAGATTACCGAAGCACTATGGTGCCTACAAGGACGGAAGATTAACTGTAATAATTCCATATTAACAGCAATCAGCCCTGGGGACGCCACGAATTTCATCAAAAAACTACAAAAACGGTTTAAACATTCCCAAAAGTGAGTGAGGGAAAAAATTGTCGGGAGAAAAACATAATTTCATTGATGAGATGATCATTCGATTTCCAGCAAGGTACATCCAAGGGGATGAAAGAATATCTGGAAAGATTGATGGGCTCCTTCTTTTCAACCAAGAACTTGAACGCCTAGAGTTCTTGATACAGCCAGGAAAAGAAAGAGCCATCATTATCTCTTATCCCATTCGAGAACTAAGGCGAATCGAAATTTTACCTCTAGGTATCTCAAAGAAAAAGCATATCAAACTAATTTTTAACGAAGAAAAAGGAATAACGCCCACTTTTAAACTAAAGGATGAACAATTGAAAGATTTTATCGAGAAAATAAAAAAGTTCAGAGAAGATTCCGTTAAAAAACCCACCCAACAGAAAAAAGAAAAAGAACAAATACAAGTAGACCCAATGACAAATATGATCACATTTTTTACTGGCATTGTCAAAAATACAGTAGGAACTCTCACAAAAACACTTGATCAGAGCAAGAACATCATATTAAACATCTTCAATCAAAAAGAAAAGCCAATTCCCTTGAATTATGAATTAACGACCATCAATGGAATAAAATGCGCTTACATAGATTCGAAAGAAAGAATTCATCCAAAAAACGAACAAATAGCAGTAATCGTTCTCCATCCTCTTGGAGGAACACTTAGTAGTATTGAGTCCATCCTTTCAAGACTAGATATTCATAACTATCGCGTTCTTGCTCATGAATTAAGAGGACATGGAATGACCATTGGAGATCAGGGACGATTTTCCTTACAAGATTACGTGAATGACTTGCACGAGTTCATTTCATCAAGATTAATGAAATCTACTAACAACGAAGACAATAAAACAAAATCTACAGCCATTAACAATCTCATAATCATTAGTCATTCTCTAAACACGGCAATTATCTTAGAATTTCTTTTAAGATTCAATGATAAAAATACGAATGATAGGATGAAATGGAATCACAATTTGATCTTATTGTCCGCTGGACACTTTGCTCCAAGTGATCTTCGAAAAAAAGTGAATAAAATCCCACCACCTCAGTTATGGAGACCTTTCAAGAGGATTATCTTTTCTCGCGCCAAAGATTACCTCGTACACCCAAAAAATCAAGAAATTGCTGAAAATTTCCTAGCACAATGCGTGAATGTATCTGACAAAGCATATCACCAAATTTTTAGAACATTTCTCCCTAATTATCATTACCAAGAAGATGAATGGAAAAAAACTCGCAAGAAAATTAATAACATCTTAATTTTACGAGGTGATCATGATCTAATATTTTCAAAAGAAATGCTCGAGGAAACTAGCCAGTTTTTCTCTCGGCTAGAAGCAATGAGACTCCTCAAATTTGAGACACGAACCATTTCCGAGTCGGGTCATTTGCTTCCTCTAGAACAACCTCGTGTCGTCTCTGAGATCATTGATCAGTTCATCAAAAAAAGAATTTCGGTGACCAAAGGTGATAATTGACGAGATTTTCACCGATAACAATGATTCCAAGATCCTCGTATGGAGAGCTTTTCATTTAGCATCTGGATATGACTGCATAGCGTGTCAGTTTAAGTGCTGCTATGGTCCGTATAACCTCCCCTTGGTAGATAAGAAGAGATGCCAAGAACTCATTTCGACGTTTCCACTCTTTAAAATTTCTCTTCTTCTCAACTCTAAAAATGAGAAGAGTAAACCACAAGCTTTTTATCATCGAGAAGTCGGATGTTTCTTTCTAAATTCCAATGGAAATTGCATCATTCATCAGAAGAAAATGGCATCAGATCCACAAGAACCACCACTAAAGCCATTAGTTTGTCAAGTATTCCCCTTGATTCTTCGAAAAGCACGAATAGACGAATTAGAAATAAGATTCATCTACGTCTACCCTTGTGGCGCTAGTACTGGGTTCCAATGGCTTTCAAAAAATCCTATCTCTAACGGTACAATAAGAAAAATATCGAAGATTGCAGAACCTCACTATGAGAAGTACTTTGCCGATCAGATTGATTCAGAAGATCCATACAATGATATAAAGTTTAACATTCTAGAACAGTACCAGTGGCTCAGTCCTTATCTTACCACCCTCAAAAAACCCATTTTTGATGCTCTCCAAGAACGTGGAAGTCTTTCTAACGGAGAATTAAATGCACTTAGCTCTGAAATCATTGACTTCCTATTCAAGTGGAACCGTTACTCCCAAACTACCAACAATAATGATACCAAAAGTCTCTTATCAATTTTGAATGAAAAAGATATTGCAAAATTTAATGCTTTTGCAGCTTGGTTATCATATAATGCCCGAATGATGGAAATAAAATCACCTACTTTACGATGGAAACTGGTTCATACCTCCCTAACCCTAACAATCTACCATCTCATTCTATCAAATAGCCTCGATCTTCCAACTATCAACATAACAACGAATAGAATGATTAATGAAGCTTGTTGGGATACTGTCCATCTCATCGTGACAACATTGCCATCTCTAGCAAGAGAGGGGAAAATAACACGCTGGAATAACTTGAACAAGCTCTTTAGACAGGTTTCACCATGAAACCAAAAAAGAAAGAAACTACCCGTGACCAAAGGTAATCTTATGAATATTTATTTTTTTTATCCTTGCATCACAAGGGACGACATCTATCTCTGGATGATGCGACAATGATGCTCGAGAATCACACATCACCAATGTGATGACATAGATGGTAAAGTAGAAGAGAAGAAAAAGAGAGAAAACACCCGTGACCAGGGGTAATCCTACGAGGACTCGTTTTTTATCCTCGCAACGCACGGAACGACTGCAGCATCACGGATGACGCGATGCCGATGCTTGAAAGCCACACATCACCGACGTGATGACGTGATCGACAACACAGAAGATAAAAAAGAAGAAAGGAAGATGAAAAGAAGCCTCTAAATTTGCATCCTTGATGACGAAACATGAATGAGCAACGTTCATTCTATAGTAGCACGACAATCGCAAGTTCCACCAGTTCGTAGTCTTGGTAACGGGAAGATGTCATTGTTGAAGTAACTGTTTCCCCGAATGGTCGCTGTAAAGAGCTGAACATCGTCGGGTAAAAGTATACTTACGAAGTTCGATTTCAGTGCATTATGGATGACACTTTCCACCATTCCAGCAATTCTACTAGCAATGGGATCAATGATCGGATCGAGAAAGGCATCAGCCCAACCAGAAAGCACGATGTTAAGCGTGAATTCAAAAAGTGTCATTCGGAGGAAGGGAAGCTTGACATCAAAGAAGAAACTGATGATGAACGTGCCAAGATTGGAGATGACATTCTTAAGTGGAGCAAGAACGCTAGGTGAAAGTCCAAGCGCACTGATGACGTTACTACTTCCACCGAGAATGGCATTGAAAATATCCTTGAGGATGTCTCCTAAGACAGCGCCGAACATTGGATCTGGAAAGAAAGGAACTCGTGCCCATTGTTGAAGAGTTCCAGCTGCACCACCAAGATATGCTGCGATCAAGTTGATGACAAAACCCTTGATATCAAAACCATCGCTAGCCCTTGAATTGTTGGTTTTCTTTCCATTATCGAGCTTACTCAAAAGCCTTCATCAGACCAGCCATTCCATTCATGTAATGCAGCGGAGCGACTACTGCCAGATGCCCGTTCCATATGCTTGCCAAGTTACATGTGAGTGGGGAATTGCAAAAATGCAGCGGAGCGACTACTGCCAGATGCCCGTTCCATCCACATCTACTGCTATCGTTACCACTGTTCTTATGAAAATTATTCCATTTAACTAAGTTAGAGATGAGGCAGAGTTAAGAGTGTTGAGTAGACCTACATCAAAATAAAAGGATGTTAACTTCTCGAGAAAAAGAAGAAGCCAAACTTTTCAAATTACTCGTTCAAGCGGTCCAACAATCGAAATTTGTTGAAAGTTCGGTCATCAATCCAGTAATATCGCCATCAGATGCAAGTTTTACGAATTTCTATTTTTTGAAAATAACCATTGAAAATGTCATTCTTGATATTAGTTATCGTGATGACCTTTATTTATTAGAGCATTCTACTATTTTATTAGAAATTTGTCTTAATGTCCATGATGGTTGTCGCTTGTTGATTTTGCGGTCATCAAGGGGCCCATTTCATATCATCAAGATCTTACACCTTTAATCGATGAATGAAAAGATAAATGCTTTAGAATCTCGTCAACTTTTTATTATAGTTATTTCACTTGGATTAACTTTTTTTAGTTTTGGACATTAACTTGTCATTAAGTTGGTCTGGTAAAGTTTTTTTGATGATGTTGTTTCCTTTCTTCTTTTCATAATAAATGACATGTGCTTGCAGGCGTTTCTGATAACATCTTTTTACTATCATATGTAGTTGATTTTATGCACACGGGAACCTTATTCCCGATGAATCCGTCAATGCCCCGGCTTTCTTCTTCTGGAGTTGACATTCTATATTCCACGCCGTAATGCTCTGAAACTTTTTTCAACACCAGTTCTTGCACTCTGAGGCCAAAATAGGTCTTGGTAATGATCAGATCTTTTACCTATGACTTAATCATTTCTTTCGTTATCTCATTCAAAGCACTTTTTAGATTGTTAATCATGGTCCATATTTTCTCGGTTGCTTCATCAATCGCACGTGGATACCTCTTTACATACCATTCTTCCCATTCTTTGACAGAGCGACCTGGGAATTCTTTCATCAATTCACTCAAATGTCCAACATTTTTTGGTCCTGTTGCTCCAGAATTCTGGTTCGCAAGGTTTAACAATTGAGTCACATATTTAGGAAATTCTGGAACCGTCATATCCAGTTCTTGTAGATATCTTTTCCAATCGTCTTTGCTGATGATTAGCGTCATCGTTTCAATCCGCTCCCATTTAACAACCTCGATTCTGCGCGTTCAATGATTGGACCATCATTCATTACTCTTTTATTTCCACATCCGTTGATGATAATTTCAAGAATTTGTCTTTCATCGCATGGTCCTTTGTCAAGTCTGGTCGAGCATGTTTCATTTTAATGAGCATGGCGTTAATGAAAATCTTATTTTTTAAATATACGAAAGCTTCAACGACATCATCTTCTTCATGTCCCTTGTAATTGGGGTCGAATTTCAAGAAAACTTTTTTTCTTAGGACGTATTTTGTCAGATACTTCCTCGACTCATCAAGATTCTCGATTTTGACTCCTAGAAATTTGACAACTAAACCTGAATCCAACTTTATTTTCCCATCGTCTAGGATCTCAATTACCTTGTATAAAGGTAATTCTTTACTTGTTTCACTTGATTGGTCTTCTTTCTCCGAAATTATGGGGAGTGCATCCTTGATGACAGGTTTATAATCTGATGTCGCATCGATCTTTGGTAATTCGCGTCTTTTAATTATTTCTACTTGTTGTTGATAACGAAGGAGATTGTGTCCCAATTTATTCTTTATTACTTTTAAGAAATCTTCATTTATCTCATATCCAATGCCATTCCGAAGATGATCTAATGCGACTTTAATGGTTGTTCCGCTCCCCAGAAATGGGTCAAGGACGGTTTCGCCAATAAAACTATACATTTTGATAATTCTACGAGGAAGCTCTTCTGGAAACATTGCTTCATGACCTATTTGTCGTACTCCCCCAAAATACCAATGTCCATAAAAGTATTCTTTCCATTCTTCTATCGTTAATTTTGAAGATTCCTTGATATTTTTATCAACTTTCTCGGGTTTTCCAAGTTTCTTGAAGATGAGGATGTATTCATAGTCTATTTCTATCATACCATTTGGTGGATAAGGATAAGAGCCCATCACGTTGGCACCACCACTCGTGTTCATGGTGGTTTTTTTCTGCCAAATAATAGACCCCATATAATCAAATCCGATTTGTTCGCATTGTGAGATGATTTCTGCGTGTAGAGGAATGATCTTGTATCGTCCATATTCTTTGGCCCGGGTGAATTGATCCCCGATGTTTATTACCAGACGCCTTCCTGGTTTTAAAACTCGGAAACACTCTTTCCAAACGAGGTACAGATCTTTCAGGTATTTATGGAGGCTCTGTCCATACCCAATTTGAGATGCCGTACCATAATCCTTGATGTGCCAGTAAGGTGGGGAGGTTACAATCAAATGAACACTAGAATCGTCTATCTCAACCATTCTTCTACTATCCCCAATGATTATCTTTGCCCAATTTCCCACTTTTTACACCACCATTTACATCACATCGAGTCATAACTTTAAATGTTCTCGATGTGATGGTTATTTCCCTCATTTTCAAAGTCCGTTATTTATCAAAACGATGCAACAAAAAACCGATTAGGGGAAATTATTGTCGCCGTCTTCAAGCAACGTACAGATAATAAACGGTGATCAAGCATCTTCATTTCACGATTAATCGTCGTGAGAGCCCTCATTGGTTATGATTGGTAAAAGATCGGACGTTATTCTTAAATAACGGAAGATAAAAAAGAGGATGAAGCGGAGAAACGTGACGAACGTGAGTTTTCTTTCGTGCATTCTCATCGAGGTGGTAGGTCTCCACGAACGAGGCGTTTTACCAGCGAATCAGGGATGATTTTCAGGAGACGAACGCGTGACTCGAAGCGTGGCCATTTTCGGACTTTCCTTCTCCGTAAGATCATTCTCATCACCATTGACCGATCTGTTTCCTCATGAGGTAAAAGTATCTGTCGTGTCCTAGCGATGCGGAGAGGGAGGGAAGCATCGGCTTCTTCGGGCCAGCAATCGCCAAAAAATTGCCTTACAGTATTAAATGATGCCCTGATCATCATCATGTTCGAGGAGAGGAAACAGTCGGATTCCTTACAGGATTGGTATGTTACCCGTTTCGGAATTGAAACGTCACATCGTGAGGCGAATGAAGTCAGGCCTATGACCAAGGCGACGAATCCATCCTTGTGGCACTCGTTGGTGTTCATTGCCTTTGCAATCCATGATGCCATGTCCTTGACACCTTTTTCCCCGTCATTAGCCCTTGTACATCGCCAACGTCTCTGGAAACGCTTGCTGTGTCGCGTGTTTCGTCAAGACCAAGAATATAGCGATGTTTCCGCGACGACTATTTCGAAACCTGTTGTCCCCGCCAAGAAATTCGTGCCCCTTCCGAGGAAGGGATGTCCTACCAAGAAACGTTCTGTTTCCCGGAAACATCTCCCTCGTGGTGATCGTTCGGAATGGGCATCTTCTCCAAGAAATACGAACGTCCGTGGCTTTATCTTCCTCTGAGAAAGTAAAAAAATGCGTGATTTCCCTCATTTCGTTAATATCAGGGATGATCCAGCAGTGCTTGGTCCTTGTCACGACTTGAAGGAGGTACTAGGCATGTAACCTTCAATTTGAAGTACTGACGATTGCTGTGGGTTAAGACTTAAAACCATTCTTTCAGAGAATTTAATGTTGTTGACGTTCTTGAAAAGAAAAGGCGATTTAAGAGAGTTTCTTCCTTGAATTTTTTCAGCATTTCCCTTGATTTAATGTATCTTTGGATTTCATTATTATTTAGAAATGATTGGCATTGCTTTTTAATCTCGTTTTGAAGGAGGATGGAGTTGGTGGTTACATTCTACTCGATGTTTTTTAAGGTTAGAGAGGGGTCAATCCAAGTCATATCAAGCTCTTGATTCATGAGATTTCCAAGGGCTTTAATGTAATAGTAAGATCTGCTGCTGAAGATGCGGGCTTTGTGGACTCTTAACTGTTCTTTGTTGAATTTTGGTGCATCAACATATCGTTTTGGTTCTTTATTCACTCCAACAATGTTAGAGCCAGAGAGAGTGGATAAAATGTCAGAAGCAGGTGTTTTTGGGTCATTAACGTGTGAAATGATCTCTCTTCTGATATTCGTGAAGTACAGTATGATATCGTTGGTGCACTCCTCGTTGTCAATCATTCGAAATAAATTCCTTAGAATGCCCAATGACTTTTTATTGATTGGCGAACCTTCAAAATCAATCCAAATGTAGAAATATTCTCGTTTAAGATACTCTTCCATCAGCGTTCTTATCTCGGTAATGCCGAATTTTAATGATAATGGGACGAAAATAGGCTTATCATTTCGATATTCTAATATTTCTCAAATTTTTTCGACTAGTTTTCAGAAGCTATTATCTTTCCGATGTAAAAGTCAAAAAAGATTAAGATTCGGTGTAATGAACTAGGTCTTTTAATGTCATCAAAAAAACAAATATAAAAGCTAGAATCCGCAACAATGTCTCTCATTGTCTGATTCCATCCCCAAAGAGAATTTCTTTGTATCTTTGTTCGGTGATGATTCCTTTCTTCAGTAATGAACGGGCTAATACCTTCCGTCGTCTCATTACACGGTCAAATTCTTCAGATTTTTCAGTATATTCTGGATAAGTAAGATAAATTAAGAGTAGCAGTTCATCCCTTGATAATCGATCATACAGAGTTCGTACCAATTTTATTGCTTGTAAAAAACGACGAGATTTTAGGTTGTTGCCATAATACTGGACAAGATCTTCATAAATTTGCCTTCCATTTTCCGTGAGGTAAATTTTTCCACGTTCAACTTGGAATGCGTCTGGATAATGCATTGGACTCTCAATCAAGTCTTGAATTTCTAGCGAATAAGGTCCCTTATAATGTTTCAAAAATTTCAAAAATTTTTGGATGGATGCCCGTGACTGAGATAACACGAATAATTCTTTTTGAAGGAGGAGCGAAGAGGGAATGGGACGATTGATTACTCCTAATAGAAGAATGAGATACCTTTCAATGGCATCAAACTCATCTTGAGGATCTCTAATGCTGATATTTAAAGTTTTACTCATTTTGCGTCCATCTGTGTTTTTTATGAAATTTTACGAATGAATGAGGATTAATTTGTTCCCATTCATCATTTTTGCGTCAAATCATCATGGTTCTTGTTGTTCGATCTTGGGAGATCTTTTTTAGTTTTTTCATAAAAAATATCGTTGATTGAATCTGAGGACCATCTTCCATCCACCTACTGGATGCAACTTTGACCGGTACTTGCATTCGCCTTACGGAAGGCTAGAAGCCTCTAGCACGAACGGAGGAGATTCGGAAAAACACATTTCACACCACGTTTTTTCCAATTGGGAGGAGCACGCGGGATATTGGAGGATTATAGTCATGCAAGTAGATGATAAAATGGATGTTGGTACCTACACGTTAAACATCATGACTCATTACCAACTGATGACCACGACGACATCATCGTTCCAATAAATCAGTATTAACGCGTCTTTACATCATGATGAGTCAAGTGAGGGGACCACTTTGCTGACACTCCCTCATTTAGCTTGAATTGCTGGAGTGATGATTCTTAATTGTCATCACCGCATCGCGAAGATGTCGAAGAAAGAAGTGAGTTATCAGTCGAATTCAGGAACTTTCCAGTAAAGAGATAAAAATTGCGAATGGAAATAGCTAAGAAGAGTTTTCACGCATCATTTCTTTCAGCGACTGCATCTCGTCAAGGATCAGTGAATATAAGTGGTTCAAGAGGTCATCCCGTGTTACCTTTGCTGCTGATGGGGGGAATCCAAGAATGTCCTTCATTTTTCTTTCAATTTCTGGAAGAGCTTGCATCCACAAGGAATCCAACTTGATGCGCAATGGAAAGTTTCCTTGCAATTGATCAACGATGCTAGGCCAGTCTTCGTGGGCATGTTGATCAAAAAATTCCACGAGTAGAACTACATCTTCTTTTTTCAACTTGGTGATGTTCGGAACGAAGAAATTGTGATGGGAATGCTGGTGAAAGACCATCCAAGTTCCTCTACTCTCCATTCTGAGAATCAGGTATTGTAAAATGCCAAAAACACTGTTGAACCATAGCGTGATCAACTTCATCAAGGAATGCAGTGATGAAACGGTGTCCGTTGGCTGCCAGTTTCTAAGAGAATTTTCTACGAGTTTTGCGGCCCAAAAATGGTCCGTTGGCACGAAATCATTTTCAGAATAAAAGGCCAAGTGTGAAGTTCCTGAGGCACCAAGATCTAAACGACGGGCAATCGCGAGGTTACATTTATTTTGCTCGTATTTTCGTAGCCACTTTACAAGGTGGTCGTTCAAAAGCGTGCGCACGTCTGTTTTATTCTTCAAGATTGTCATTGCCACTTCCTTGAGTTCATCAAATGGTCGAAGAATGAGATAGTCGAGATGTCGTGACACGTCCATTTTCGTCAAGTTACTTAACCTTCGGAGTCCACGGCCAAGAACTTGTTTTTTGACGGTAAATTTGAGAGGTGAGATGAGTTTAACGCCTTTAATTTCAATTGAATCTGGCAACTCTTTATTTACTATCAAGAAATCCGTTCTTTTTTGCATTCTTTTAGCATGTCGCAAGATAAATCCATGAAAATTCTTGAACTTGTAATGGCTCAAGTCGGACCTCTTCGTGAGGATGACCTCGGGAATGCGAACCAGGGAAGGGTCATTTCGAAGTAGATCATCATGAATGGAGAGAAGTCTTGGGTCTTGCATGGAAATGTAATGGAACCAATCAGAAGGATCTTCCTTTAGCTGTTTCCAGTCGTAAATGCGCATCCACAAGGAATCATTCATGATGTTTTCCTTGGTTGACAATAAATCGTTACATAGTTTTTCAATCTCGCCTCTGGTCTTTGGCAAGCGCTTTAAGAATACTATTTTAGTGTTGGCCTGGCTACAATGGACGTTCGCGTCATTACATCCGTTGGTGACATCATCAAGAGAGACAAATGCCGTGTTGTCGTCTCTTGGGAGCTGTTTTCTCTGAAGAGCAATCTTCTGAAAAACAATTATTATCTCCCTGAACTTGGTGTTTTCGGAAAAGGCCGATCGAACTGATGTGGCAATGATGTAGTGAACATGATAATGTTCGCTCAACAATTTTCTAATGCCAGCAAAAGATTTAGCCTTTAACACGGTTGATGGTACGACAAAGCCAATCATGCCTCCTGGCTTGATGAATTTATCTGCAAGAAAGAAAAAATAACCGTGATAGCTTAATTGACCGGAAAAATATTGAGTGTATTCTCGAAAACGTTCTGAAACTAAGAGGCTCTTGTATTCTTGAGGAAAGCGTTCTTGACGAGTGAAAGGAGGATTCATTAGGATCACGTCAACTTTTGAGAGTGAGATGCATTCAGCTACACCTGCTGGTTCCTTGAATTCTGTTCTTTTTTTCATGGTCTTCATTGTCAATGAGGACTGGCCATGATGACCAGACTTTGTCACTTGAACGTCTGTTAGTCGTCTTGACAAGGAAGTACTGAGAGGAATTTTCTTGCCCGGTTCCAAGTCAGTCGAATCCCAGATGGCAATGTTTACTTGATTCGTGAAAAAATGTGGATCTTGAAGGGCGATGTTGCTGGCGGCGATGGAAGCAGCGGACGGCATGACATCTACGCCGAGAAGATCACGTTTCAAGAATCGTTCGTGAATTTGTTGAGTGAATTGCTTTCCTCGTTTTCGGAGAAGATGTTTCTTGCGGTTGTAAGCTGCCACCAACAGTCCGCCACTCCCACACGCAAGATCAGCAACCGTTTGGTCTGGATGTGAGATGACAAGATGTGCAAGAAGATCAGCCGCATTGACGTTCGTGTAGTAAGCTGCCACGAACTTTCTCACGTCAAGCGGTATTAAATCATGGAAAATGGTGCCCAGTAGATCTCCTCTTACTTTTTCTGGAGAGAGTGCCTGAATGACGTTAATTACCTGTTTCAAGGTCTTTAATGTTTGAGGAATTTCCGGCAATAATTTTGTTACTCTATAATGAAAGATGGCTCTATAGTTAATGTTCTTCAATATTTCATCAAAGTACTCATTCAAGTGCTTGATTGATTTTAGCTTGGTCGGATCAATGGGAGAGATTTCAGGAGTGAGACGCGATATCACGTGGTGAAAGAGAAGTTGAGTGGTGAGAATGTAACCAGCTACGGGCATCAAGCGTGTTAATGGGAATTTCTTTTCCTTGTCCTTATCTTTACGATGCTGAAGGATGTTTTCAAAGACATTCTCGTCTCCAAAAACCATGGTAATATCATCACTTGTCATGTTTTCCATCCGTTGAGTTAAAAGGTACGAAGATTCCCTTAATACCTCGATGATGAACTCGATGTCAGGCTCAATGCTTACTGGAGGTGTCTTGATGTGCTTGGCAATGGTTTGAGTAATTGTTCGAAAATCACCAGTAGTCTTCGTGATGTTCTTTCGCGTGTCTCTGGGTGGAAATAGTAACACGACCGTGAAACGATGGTTGTTAATCACTTGTTCTAGGTGGTCAACTTGAGTCAAATCAAGTTTAGCGAACTTTTCTGGATAAAGAACGGCAAAACATCCGTGAAGTGACAACTCCTCGTGAAATTTCAAGTAATCATTTGATATCATTGAGATGGCATCGAGCAGCTCTTTTTCTGTAAATTTTGTCTCGATAATATGATTGCCAGAATTTTGGCAATAAATGTCAACTTCTCTCCGTCCCTGCGGCGTGATGATTTTAGCAAAAGGTGTTGCTTTTATGCCGTGCTTTCTGAGTTCACGGGACAGCAATGATGTGATGATATTTTCACTGGTTTTTACTGTCATGAGAATATCCCACTTTTTCATTTATTTAATCGATCTAAAGCAATCCCAAGTAGTGATTTTATGAAAATTATCATCACTATTTCTGAGAGTTACTCAGTTATCCCTTTCATTTAAAAGATGTTTTAAAACATCCTTGCTCCTTTAAATATACCGAGAACAAGTGAATGACTCTCAATCGGCAATGCTATCAAATTTTCTGCTTAAATCGTGGAAGATAGCGTTAAGAAGTGTCATATCATGCTCTTCTAGTTGTTTTGTAGCAGGATTCTCTTGATGAAGGTTTGTCTTGCATTTGAAGGAATGTTTCGGTATTATCTTGTCGAGATAAGAGAGAGTCATTTGATAAAAAGCACCCGTGACCAGGGGTAATCCCACGAGACCTCGTGTGTTATCCTCGCATCACGAGGAGAGGTCCTCACGAAGTGATTAACGTGATGACACGACCTTGAACCCGCTGGTGACAGAAACATCGGGCTGATCAGAAAAACAGAAGAGAAAAAAGAAGAAAACCACCCGTGACCAGGGGTAATCCCACGAGGACTCGTTTTTTATCCTCGCAACG
>JAJRXH010000045.1 GCA_024276395.1 archaeon | reverse complement strand
GCTTCGAATCGTTGGTTTTGCGCTTCGAATCGTTGGTTCATTTCTTTTTGGAGTGCTTCGAATCGTTGGTTTTGCGCTTCGAATCGTTGGTTCATCAGTTGGATGAGGGCTTGATGTCGTTCATCCAACAGCTTGACGAAGGCCTGGAATTCGTTTCTGGTGACCAGTTCTTCGGGACTGTAGAAGCGACCTCGAAAGGGTGCTAACTCGTCTAGAAGAACTTCTCGGATCAACTCTCGCAGTTGTCGCTCTGTCATGGATGTGATCTTCTGGTTGATGTTCTTGCTCATCGTGCCGTCCCATCACATTCTTCTGCTTCCTTCTTTATAAGCTTCCTCATTTTTCTAACCAAGGTGGATGATAGACGTTTCTGACGGTAATGATAATGGATACTTCCAGTGTTCTTTGTTGTAATACATGTACATTACCTTGAACGCCAAAATAAAGACGTTCTTGACGTTCAATGCTACTGTCCAGGACATTGACTCTCGAGGTTCCAAGTTGGATGTCAAGTTCCCATGGAAAGGAACAGCAGCTGCTTGAAGGCGTCGTGATGCAGCGTGGTCCCTTTTTTTCATCTTCCGTTATTTGAGAGTCACGTTCGATTTCTTACCAATCATTGTCAATGAGTGGTGTCATGACGATTGATCATGAAATGAAGGGACTCAATTACGTTTTTTTGTTGCTTCATTTCTGGAAATAACGAACTTTGAAAATGAGGTGCGTGGCGATGTTTCATGATTTGTGCCACTTTGTCCAACTTGAAAATGACAGTACTGTCATCCAAGTTCTTTTTAAGAAAAATAATGTATCAAGGTGTTTTCTTGTTTGCCATGGTTACCATCTAAAGCAAAACTGAAAACTTTGTTCATTTCATTTCATTGTTAATTCATCGATTTCTTTCAAAAACGGATTTCAAGCTGCTATTGCACGTGTTGGAATCGCACACGTTAACATTCATGGAGATGGCCGTCTTGCACGTGCGATGCTGGATATGATTTCTTTTCTGGTCATCCTGGCCTTATCTTAACTGGTCAAGAGGTAGACCACGCAAGAGCAGTTCTTTCATGTTTTATCGACTTTTATCAACAAGGCCATGGTGGGTGTTACTCGAAATGTTCTTGTTCTCGTGGTCTCATTTTTCAAGCGAGTGTGATTCATTACTCTTTCGGGATGAGCTTGGTCATGTCTTTGATCTTCCCGAAGAAATCAAGCAGCTGTCCCAAGAAACATTTCTTTTTCCACGCGGGTTTTCATGAAAAAATATTCCTATAATTCTTCCTAATGGTCTTGGTTTCAGCGATGGTTCGATGACGATGTATGTCTAAAATCCATGAATCACTAGCGTGATGATGCGGTTGACAAAACAAAGAAGATGAAAACGAGGAGAATGTGAGTGATTTTGCGAGTTGAATTCTCTTACTGTTAATTTTTTTTATCGTGTTTGTTTCTTTTTCCACTTAAATGATCTTTTTATGTAAGCACTGGTAAGTAATGATAACATGCTGATTACAACCGTGAAAGAAGGAATTCTCAAGTCAAGAAGGGATGCTGAATCTGAGAATACTTTTGTTGATGTTTTTTTTGGCTGATTTATGTTAGGCACGCTATAGTTAAGCAATGTCAGTCCCCAATTTGTGCTGTCAAGAAGTGCAAGAACATTTGTGTTCTTGGAATACCATGCGAACCCTGGACCAAACGGATTTCGTGAATTGAGGACCCATACGTCTCCAAATTCTTCATTAATGGCAGAACCTGTTATAGCATACGCGCTTTCCCATGAATGGAGTGGTATCACCATGTCAGTCATATCAGTCACGGTTTTTGAGAATTCTTCGAATGAAAATATGAAAAAGAATTTTTTTATCGGATTACTAGTATAAGTGCCTTCATTTAGGTTTTCCCAATTGCCAGTGATATTGGCGATCAATCCATTGAAGAGGTTTACGACCATTGTTCCTTGATGAAAGGATTTATCGTACTTAAATTCGACTTGTTCAAAGCCATATGCGAGCAGCATCCTTGCATCATCAATTTTTTTCATTGCGGTAAGATTTAGGATGTAAGTCGGTCCTTCTTCTAAAGTCAACTTATATTGTAGGAATGTTCCGACATTCATTTTCATTAGTGGACGAATGTTTAATCCATTGACTGTCACGTTGAATGAGGTAAACGGGTAACTGTCCTTCCATGTTGGTCGGATGGTGATGAAGTTCGTGTCAGTTTTAAAGATTGGAATGTATAGCGTGGCTTTAGCAATGGTTTCATTTATGATGAAAGGGAGAGACTCCCTGGGGAAAGTAAAAATTCGCTTGTTATTGATTTCAACAGTAATGTGCTGCAAGTCAGAAAGAAAGTCTTGTGGATGGGTAAGTATAATCGTAAAGGAACAAAAGCCGAGATTGTAAGGAGTTCCTTGATCGCTGCATGGAGTGGTCACTGTCATCTGCTTGGGGCCAAGGTACAACGTTGGCTTTAAATAGTTAACTAAATCTAGCCAGAATTCAAAACTGTAGGTCACGATGCTGACTCCCCACCTAGGATGAATTCCAGTCACGTTAATGGTGACTGGAATGAGGTCCATTATCATCCATCCAGTAAGGTTCACCATCCCATTAGGTCCAGTTGTTCCTTGTAGTGTGAGGAGTCCGTGAATCTCTTCCAAGGTGACTTGAACATCATTTAAGGGTTTAAAGTTACTGATATTTATGGCTTTAACGGGGATTGAACGATCACGGGGGTCAATGAATTGTAATTCTATTTCCATTCTATTATTACTGGTATTATTGTCTTGGAGTTGGGCCTTGTTGTTTGAGTTTTCGAGCGGCTTAACAAGAACCATGACTGTTGTTTGGGGAGAATGAGGTGTACCTGTCACGACAACATTGAAGTTGATTACTTGACCAGGTGCAAGGTAGTCTCCATTAATTCCGTTAAAACTAACATTCTCTTGTAGAGAATTATTGACGAATAGCATTGTCGTGAAATTGGTCATATTTTGCTTACCAATGTTTG
>JAJRXH010000653.1 GCA_024276395.1 archaeon | reverse complement strand
TTCTCTTCTGTGTTGTCGATCACGTCATCACGTCGGTGATGCGTGGCTTTCAAGCATCGGCATCGCGTCATCCGTGATGCTGCTGTCGTTCCGTGCGTTGCAAGGATAAAAAACGAGTCCTCGTGGGATTACCCCTGGTCACGGGTGCTTTTCTTCTCCTCATGATTGTGATGCTAATGATGGTAAGCATCGGCAATATCGCTAGTAATTCATATCCGGGTGTAGACATCGTGTCAGAATTTTCATCGAACGTTGTTTCGGTGCTTTCCGAAGTCAGATGAGTGTAATCCGTAGGTTCCTGGGTGATGTCACCAGCTCCAAACACTGTAATGTAGATGATATCACGTGAAGAATATCCAGTATTACAAGTGGCGACCACCATGACATAGATTTCTTTATTTTCTAAAGTAGGAGGGATGGTCCAAGCGTAGCTTGTTTCCTTCAAGCTGCTTACCACTTCAATCCAAGAATCTTCGTTATCTGCGTAGACATCACGATAGTATAAGGAATAACTTGTGATTCCATGTCCATCTGAATCATATTCTGGTGCCTTCCACGTGAAAGTAACTTGATGATTTACTGCAAAGTTGTCATTTTCATGAGGATTGGTAATTTTCGGCTTTGTAAGCACGTGTTTATTGAAGTATTGGACGTTGATTGGATGTGATCTTGGTCTCGTGTCTTCTTTTAGTCCTTTTATCTCATACGGTTGGTCTGCAATGCCGTCATTGTCCTCATCGATGTTATCATGATCATCATAGAAGTTCTCAAGATAAGTGATGTTATAACTATTCATTGTATCTTGATATTCAAAAGTATGTTGATCGTCAATCTGTTCGTCAAGGGAGACATTGTTGTCAATGAGGTCATTTTCCTTAACCACGGTATTATTTGTAAAGCCAGATATCATGATTCCAGGACCGTCAGAGTACATTATCATGTTATTCTGTATCAAGATGTTTTTGTCAGAACTTGCACCGTTGAGTTGGATGCCGAAAACATGTTGCTTACCAGAAATGAAATTGTGCTTGACAATGATATTACTTGAGAGGCCAATCTGAATTCCGATAAAATTATGAAAATTGTTCTCAATGTAGTTGTCATGGATGACAACGTCATAGGAACCGTAAATGCTGATGCCTCTCATAGAATTTCCTCGTTTTCCATTGTTTTTTATGATATTGTTCATGATGCTGAGATGGTAACCATGAACTATGTTAATGGCGTGAGATGGGTTGCTTGTTAAAATATTATTTTTAATGGTCCCATTCTTGACATTGGCAATGGCCATGACATGATCGCCTGTATTATTTGTCACCTGATTTCCAGAAATGAGGATGTTTGTAACATTTTTATCTGCAAGGTATCCAATCTTGAAGGCATTTTCAAAATTTATGAGAGTGTTGTTAATGAGTTGAATGTCTATTGATCCCGGTGCAACGAGGATGCCAGTCTTTCCACCGTCAATCATGGTATTATTAATTACTTGACAATGACTAACGTTTTGAAATTCAAGGAGACTTATCGGAACGGAACTACTAGTCGTGCTGAACTTGCTGTTTGTTATCACGAAATACAGATCAGTGTTTTTGATTCTTATGGCAGGTGTCAAGGAATCAGGTGATGTTATGTGCACGTTGGCAATCACTATGGGGTCATCAATCGTGCCATTGCCCTGCCATCCTCTGTTGCGAGCTTCAGCGAGAAACTCGCTGTTTCCGTCAATGTCTATGGGACTTTCAATGGTTAAACTTGAAGCTTGCACGAAATTCGTGAATCGCAGCGCAATGAGGTTGTTGGTAGGCAAGGGAAATCTGGTCAGTTGAATGGAGTGACTTTTAGAAACAAGACCGCTTGCAGGGAAAAATCCCATTAGAAAGAATAATATGAGAGCAAGTGAGACCATTAAGACTCCTTTCTTTGCCTTGGACACGTTCATCACCCTTATTCATTAGAAATCAATTTTTTCACTTAAGACCAAGAGAGATGTAACTCGGGGTATTAGATAAGATTTTATGAACAATTTTTGTAAATTACTCATTCGTGACTTTTAAGATTTTTAAAGGGCATCAGGCATGACACGGACCGCCATGAAGAAAATCTCTTGCTGTCGCGCGGGAACAAGATAATAGGAAACATTGCTGCAAGAAAGTTAAATGGGAGAGAAAGTTAAATGGGAGAAGCGCATGATGATGCATCGTGCTGCCGTGGGCGAGTGCTCGGCGGACTTGATCGTCAACACTCTTGTAATCATCTGTTCATTCTTCTGGTTCAAGGACCGTGAAAAGATTTTGTTAGCTGTTGGATCTAGTCGCGTGGTATTTACGTATAACATTTAAAAAGTTTTGAAGACAATGTTGTTATGAGGCCCATGCATCCTTGATCATGAGGCCTCTCACGCTTTCGTGCATCGTGAAGTCGGAAATTGACTGTCATGACAGAAAAGATGAAAGAACTCCTGAGAAGGAAGAAGGAACATGCAAGGCAAGGCCGTGAGAATCACGAGAATCGTAACCATCGAGCAGTTACGTGCAAGACGTGCAAAGGAGGATGATCCTCGTGTTCGTGACCGTCTTACGCTGCTAATCCTCATGAAACAAGGGTACAGTGCACGGCAAGCTGCTCAGCTGCTCGGGTGGTCCACCGCCACGACGGTGAAATGTGTCAAGCGTCTCAATCGCTGGGGCTACCAGGGCCTGAAAAACCGAAGCCCTCCGGGTTCCAAGCCCACCATCGATTATCGTGCCTTGAAAAGGGCTCTTGATCAATCACCACGAAAGTTCGGCTATCCACACGAAGCGTGGACCCCGCAGCTCGTGAGATGCTACCTTCAGGACCATCAAGGCGTGACCATCAGCCCCAACTACGTGTACACGGTGATCAAGAAGGTAGGATACTCGATACGTGTTCCACGTCCCCATCACGTTCGTGCTGACCCCGAAAGCGTGGAGACATTCAAAAAAAAGTCACGTCCGAGTTGCGTGATCGTCCGCGCTCGAGAGTGATGGCTCTCGACGAATGTACCATCGGTCTCCGAACCCGTCCGGGGAAGATCGTGGCAAGACGTGATTCTCGACCGTTCGTGGATGTGGGTGAATGACAGTCGCAAGGGCGTGGATGACCGTCATTGCAGTCATCACGAGAACGAAACGGGTGATCATGGACTTCCTCCCCGGCCCGGAAAGGTCCGAAAAGAAACGCTCAAGACCTTCCTTAGGAAGGTAAAACGGAGATTGGGCAACGGTCGTCTCGACATCATCCTCGACAACGATTTTGTTCACCAGGCGCACGTCGTGAAGGCCTTCGCACGGAAAAAAGGCATCCATCTTCATTACCAGCCCAAGTACGCACCGGAAGTGAATGCCGTGGAGGAAATCTGGCGGCAATTACGAGCGTGGCTCCGCACGAGAGTATTCATTCACGTGGAAGATCTTCGGTCATCTATACTAGAATTTTTCCGGCAGCATCCAAAGTTGAACATCAATCTTTTTAATTATCTCG
>JAJRXH010000652.1 GCA_024276395.1 archaeon | reverse complement strand
GCGACAATAATGCTCCTCAATACGTTTTTTGTCGCATCATTTCGAGAAATAACGGACTTTGAGAATGAGGGTCACAAGTATGAAAAGGTTGACATCCATCGACTTCTCCATCATGGAAATCACAATACAATGGATTCACTGCCAACTGACGAATGGTCAAGGTACTTGATGTCATCATCACGTAACGATTCGACTCCAAAAGTACGTGACGAATGACGGCATTACCATCAATGACATTCCCGAATACTGACTTGATTCGATCAATCTCAATCATTCTCTCATTCAAGACATCCGCGATCAAGTCACCAATGGGATGATGCAAGGAAAAAGCATCTTTCTTCAGTAAGAGATCCGTCCCCACGATGGACACCCAACGGTTTTTCACATCCTGCTCTAACAACACATGTTGCACTTTCATCACATCTAGTTGAAATTGGATGGCCAGATCATACGTCCTCACGAGATCATCTTCAATGTTTCTTACCAATTGCTGCAGCTCTGTTAGTAACTTGAGGGCAAGGCCCTGATGAGAAGACTCCTCTACCGTCACCAGAGGAAGACTCGTGAACCGTAGAAGATACTCGATGATCGAAGGAAGAATTTCCCTTGGAACGTTCAAGATCTCCAGAATTTAATCTTCTAGTAAAATTCCAACGTGCTGACTCGTGAAAATGCGCTGAATTTTCATAGCTTGCTGCTTTCTAGAAACAATAATTGCATCCTCGCACAAGATCAGGGAATCATCGAAACGGGATAACTGTTGAAGAATAGTGCGTGATTCACACGACGGTAAACCATATTTATGAAGCACGATGCTAAGGTCAACGAATCCTTCCTTCTCAAGTAGTTCAACCAGCTGGCCAATGAATTCTACTTGAAACCAATTTAAATCGTATAAGAAGCGTGCATCGCAAGACAGCAGCACCTGACATCTCTTCCCCGTGAGTAGTTCGTATCCTTGAATCATCTTGAGTGCGTCAGAAGGGTGAAAATCATTGATGACTTCTTCCAAGAGAGCTACTTTCTTTTCACGAATGATCAATTCCAATTCTTGAATAAACAACTCGACATAAGTTAGAGAAAATACGGTCTTGCCAATGACGAGATAGCTACTTGAAATGCGATGTTCCAAAAAATTCCGGTAATTCTTCACTAGGATAACTAGAATGCGTGTCGAAACATTGAACCTGCGTGAAAGTTCAGGCAACAATACCCCATCTCTTTCAAGCAGCACGACAATAGTTTCTAATAACCGGTCACGAAGTTCCTTGCTTATCAAGAACATTCCATTCATTGTCTCATTTTCGATCTCTATCACGAAGCGATCGCTGAATGAGGCAATTTTTTCAAGAAGAATCCCAGTAATCACCTCTAGAGGAATTTTAATGGTGACAGCATCATCGAAGGTAGAGATCAAGGGAATTACACCAAGACGTTCAACACGTGTCGCCAGCTTACTAATCAATGATGTAAATTCCTCCTTCAGAAAACAAACAACACGTGCATCTCTCCGCCCCTTCATCGTGATTCTCACGAAATCAACCTTCTCAGAAAGATAAATTTGTACCAATTTCTCTAATGTCTCTTCTGCCGATGAAAACTTTCCTTGAGTGGTGAGGATGTCAACCAGGGAGCGCAAGTCCTCATCAGCAAGTTCTAGCCAGAAGTATTTTCTTTCAGCAAGTATCGTCTCGAGGGCTTCAATCACTTCTCTCTCAAGATGACTCGACTTCAACTTCAATTGAAACACTAAAATGATGATAGCCAAGAAAATGAACAAGACACTCAAGACGACTTGAAGGGGGACTCGGTGGCCAGAAATAAATAAGAAGATATTTCGGTCGATATAATAACCTAGAAAAAACGCCATCATCACGTAGGCAACATATGACAGCAGTTCGAAAAAGCTCCATCGTTCTTATTTTCCTTCAATGAAATTAACAAGTGAAGAAAGGAAGGGACTCAAAACAACTAGAATCCAAAATATTACCAAGACGTACAAGTCCAAGACGATCTCCTCGAGAATGAAACCCATTTTTTCAAGGAGCAAGACCTCTAAAATCATGATGACTGAGAGCAGAAAAGCAAGCAAGGCTCCAACTAGAAACAAGAACTTGCTGTATCGTTCAAGGCGAAATTTCTCTTCTTTTTCACGCAATGATTTCTTTCGATGCTTTCAAGAAAAATATTTCAAGCTTGGGCATCTCCTTTCACATTCACTGCACCAAACAAGTAATTCGTGCATTCTCTTGCATTCATCCCTGATAAATGTTCACGTTTCGGAAGAAAAAAGATCATTCATCCACATTTCTTTCTTTCTTAATCAAAGCAATGAGAAATGATCAGCTAAAAAAAATAATTAAGGCTAAGTTGACCCTTCATTCTTTTTAAATCGCTTCCAATGGTTCCCCAGTGCCCAACAATTTTTTTCAAATTCAAGGCAAAATATGTCCTGTGATTCTCTAACAATACCATTTTCCCAAGAAAACCAGCAATTCTGCCAGAAAATTCTTGATTAACCTTTATTTCCTGAGGTAAGTGGTGAATGGTCATGAATTCACCATAATGAGGTGTAAGATTCCATACTTGAAAATCGTCTGTCCTATATTCACGAAAACCTTGATATTTTTCAGTTTTCTTTATCATTTTTTCCAGTTTGAGTCGTGCTTTTTTTAAATCCAAGGATGGCAACGAGCGTAATTTTGAGGTAAAAGTAACCGTCTTCGTGATTCCAAGGAATTTAGATAATTCATTTTCTATCTTGCGTGCTTCTAGGCCAGGTGCCTGATACAAGACCACGCCAAACAAGGAACCTTGATCTAACCATCTCTTGACTGGATTAAGACTAACGCCAACTTTCACGACGTCACCAACAGCTGTAAGATATACAGCGGTGTCTGGGGGCGTGCACATCTCTTTTGCCCTCAAGCTCGACGGAAGGCATTGTTTCCCATTACAATAAGTACGACAAGTAAAGAAATCACGACGAGCACACGAATAACAACGAAGAAATCCATCTTGAGGGAGATTTAAGGAAGGACATGACACGTAATTACCCTTGCTCTCTTCATATCCGATGCATGAACGTCTTTCATTGAATTTTCCTGAAAGCACATCACCAAGGGAGAGATACTTTTTAGTCAATTCTCCTTTCGTATCTTGCAT
>JAJRXH010000651.1 GCA_024276395.1 archaeon | reverse complement strand
GAAGCTTGGATCCTTGAAACAGCTGATCATTTTTGGATCGCTGAAAAAGTAAAAGATATACGCACCATTTCGAACTGCCTCACCATCAGAAATCATTACGATAAAATTCATCCACAATTACTTGAGCATGCCATCGAGAACGGCTGGTGTCGTGATGCTTCTGATTTCGATTTCAAGAAGTGTTTCACTGCTGGTATTACTGACATTCGAACGTGGGGAGGAAAAGGAGACAAGCGCCAATGCAAGACCACGGAAAAATTAAAAGAACGAGCTGGTACCATCAATGAATTGTTCTTGATGTCTGTTCTTAGAACACATGATTCAGATAATCCACGATGGCATCCCGCCAAGGGGTCGATGGAATCCATCTGCATTCATGCCAAACCCATCACGGTTCCAACTCAATCAACGAGTTCGATGATCGTGCATCTAGGAGAAAGTTTCATCACTGTTTGGGCAACCGCAACATCTGCTCCATGCACGTCATTGTTCAAACCGTTGTTCCTTACAGAACTCCCATCTCCTCTCACTCGATCCAGTCCTAAAGGCACTTATGATTCAGAGAGCTTTTGGTGGCGTCATGAACGAGTCCATCGAGCCATTCTCAAGGATTATCCCGCGAGAATCAAGGTCATCCAGCCAGATCAACATGAATATGAAAAAAAATGGGTCGAAAATGTTCAACAACTAAGAAGAAATTCAAAAATTAGTGAAAATGAACTTCACCAAATCATGACCATGGCTGTTGATGAAAGCGTGCTGATCGAAGATCAATGGTTAGAAAAATTTGCCCAGATGCCACCTAAAACGAGGACTGGATTTCTTTATGGAAAATACTGGAAAAAAAGAAACAAATTGGACAAGATGCCACCACTACCCTAGGCCTACTCGTAAACAATTACCATGGCACTTTCTGATGTCCGTTAGCATTGAATGATAATCAAATTGTTGTTGATCACTTGGAGATTTGTTGAGAATACCGGACAATAAACGGAAGATTTCTCTAAAGGAAGATCTATTTCATAAATTATTCAACAAGCACAGAGAGGCAGCTCGCATCACGCTTGCCCAACTTCTGCCGATAACTGGAATGCGTGAAATCTCTAGTGAAATATTTCCTAAAAAGATTCCAGATAGAATCTATCAGTCTGAAAATTGGGATGATGATCCAAGACTTTTTTTCCTGGATTTGACCGTGGAAGTTAATCCCGATGACATCTACAAGATGAATACTTATAGGGGTTGGGGCCTATAAAGAGTTGCTGCTAAGCTTCCACGAAGAAGAAAGTATCACGAGCCTGAGGAACGAGTTCATGACGCTTTATTATCCATTTTATCACCAAGCAAGGATGATTTACTTCTTGCAAGAGATCATCACGTTGACATTCTCTCTTTAGAAGATGGGTTGCCAATAGAACTACCGTCATCCTCTTACGTGACAGTTGGTGCTCCTTTTGTTCTCGGAAAACTCTCATGGCTACGTCATCAACAAGTGCCTTTAGAACATTGGGCGAAAGCTTCAAGGAGGCTGTCCATTCTTTTCGAGACGATGAAAATGAAATAGCCTTCTTACTAGGATGGGGACGTCTCATCCTACCATCTGGATCAGAAACGTCATTTATAAAACAAGTTATTGATAATATTATTAGGGAGGAATTACGGATGAGTAGCACGATGGTTGTAAGAAAAGTACTCCAAGCTTGGGATGTACCGCCAGAAGATAGTAAGATCATTGCACGCATCTTGGAAGGTATGGATCCCGAACAACGAAAGATCGTGTTGGCCGCACTGGAAGGTATGGACGAACGTAGAAGGGCCGTGCTTTCACGATTTCTTGATCTTCCACCTGAGAAATTGGAACAACTTTCACGATTACTCGAGGATCCAGAAAAACTTGAGCGCCTTCTGGATCAAATAGAATCGTTCTGATTTTACTATTTTTCTTGTTTTGTTAGATGTCACATCCATTATTTTATCTTCGACGTTAGTTGCTGCATTAATTTTTTTATGTGAATATTAAAATTGAGTACATGTATATTGTTCCAATGAGACTAAGAATTACAAATAATGGAAAGGAAACTTTGATGTATTCGATGAGACCAATATCATATCCATTGTCTCGGAGTATTTCAATGGCCATGAGAACGGAAACGCTTCCTATTGGTGCCAGTGCACCTCCAATGTTAGTTGCAATAACGAGACTAAGCCAGAGTCTGATCTCATGTGTTTTTGTCAAGACAAGTATTTCCGTCAGAATCAACGCTACGGGAATGGAATCCAAAAAGCCCGATAATAATCCACCCATGAAAATGATGATCAAGAGAGCAATTAAAGGCTGATGCTCTATTAGACCTTGCAAGGCATCAACTAAAGGTGCTAAAGCCTCTGAGTATTCTAATCCACCGATCACGACGAACAATCCAGCAAAGAAAAAAACCATATCCCAATTCACGTGCTTAAATCCTTCTTTTGGTGTCAAGTTGAAGAAAATGAGGACAAGAACAGCGACTACCATGGCAACCAAGTCGATGCTGATCCCAATGAACCCAGCTAAGATGAATCCTAGGACAAGAGTAATTATGGCTATTGACGCACGAGCTTTGACTTTCTCATGTTTAAGGGCTAAATTTGGTCTGATTAGCAATAATGGTTCGCGAAGATGTTCAGGTATGTCTACATTAATTTGTGACCCATATCGAAGCAGAAAGTAAATGTACGTGACAAGAACGGAAATTAATGTTAAAGGCAGCATCCATGACAAAAATTCCAAGAAAGACAAGTTGGCCTGGCTATTGATTATGATGTTTGGTACGGAACCAACAGGTGTTAAAAGAGCTGCAACACCTGTCAAGTATGCCTCAAAAATGATAAAGGGAGTTGGATTTAACTCTAATCTTTTACAAATGACAATGGTTAACGAACCCAAAATGATGATGGTAGTAACGTTGTCCAAGAAGGCTGAAATTAGAACATCTAGGATACCAAAAGCAATGAATAACTTTAAAGGATCCCCTTTCGTGAATCTTACAGCCATGAGAGAAATATAATCAAAGAAACCTTCATTTTTTATGGATTCAACTACGATCATCAGGCCAATGATGAGGACAAGAGTGTGGAAATCTAAAAAATCTTCATAAATGAGTTTTGCTGGATCTTCATCCATTCCAAATCTCAAGAGAAGAACCGTGAGGGAAGAACTAACTAGAATTACCAGAGTTTTGTCGAATTTTTCTGTGATGATGAGTAGGATGGTAAGCAGAACTTGAATGATAAAGATCCATTGTAGGACCGTTAGGCCCATGATCGACGTTGACAAGATTTCCAGCATCATTTAGCATCCTCCATTTTCATCTCGGGAATCCCTTATTTCTTGGTAAACACGAGAATTAGACCAACAAAATCTAAATGTCTAATGATCTCTAGAACGCGACTGGACTGATAACTAGCCGAGTCGGGTGGTGATATGGCAACAAGCAATGTATAAACGTGGTCTTCTTTAATTCGCTTGCTCAATTCATTCTCAATATTTTCGTCAATGATGACATACTTACTAGGGATGCGACGCTTATTAGCCCGTTCCTGAGCCTGCTCAGCTTTTGTTTTCTGGAGTTTTAATTCGCTTTGAATAGCATCTGCTAACTCGTCGGGGTGTTTTTCAAAATAATCAAGGTGCGAAATGCGTTCTTTGTCGACGATGAAGTACATGTTAATTTCAGAATCAGTAGCGTCGATGAGTTCTAGCGCTGTCTGTTCTAGAGCATCTGCATCATCTGGATCAAGAACGATAAATCCAATATGTTTTCTTAATTGATCAATGCTTACCTCGGGATTGGGGACGATGGCAAGGGGAAGATTGTGATGTTCAAGGGCGTGTTCACAGATGAGTCTCATATTGATGATGGTTGGCGTGTAATCTGTTTTCACATCGGAATATAATGCAGGAATGATAAGGAGGTCATATTGACGTTGCGTGAGAATTTCGTCAACTGCTTCCAAAGGATTTTTTCGAATGGTTTGCACGTTAAAAGTTGCCTTGCATTCTTGCAATAGTTGTCCGATTTCTTTAATGGTATCTTCTTCTTTTTCCAGTAATAAGTCACCAAACAATTCTACATTTTTGGGATCAAGAATGATGTAAGCATCAATGCTAGCTTTTGTAGGTTCGGCAAGAAACATGGCAATGTGAATGGCTTCCTTGCAACGTGGAGTGGGATCAAGCAAAATAGCAATTCGAGATAATCTTGGCAAAAGTGATGAAACTGGCATGGGAATCAAGCTTTCTAGTTCAGTAGTATGCTTTTCTATTTCTTTTCGAGCACTTTTCGAATCGAACACGTGAGTCACCCGAATGAATTCTCTCACGTCTTTTTTCGTGAGGTTAATTTAAAAAGATCTTGCATGCACATGATTCCGTTCTCTGTCGTGTTGTCGTGAAGAATTACTCGTACAGTGTCATCATCGGTCTTATTTTCCAAGTCCAGACATTAAAAATGAGGAACCACGTGATGTAAAAGAATACTGCTATTTTTTGCCATATAGGTCCCTGGATTTTCAGAGATGAAAAAAATCCATGGAGAATTGCAATGAAGCACGTGAAAAAGCCAAAAAAAGCTATCAACTTTGCGCCTGGTAAGATTTGACCACATTCATCCAGTATCGTGAGGCTCCAAACGAAAATAGCAATTCCAATGGAGGTAAACATCGCAGCAGCAGCAATGAAATGTGGAATGACTGTAACTCCACGGTCAGGGAATAACCCAACAAGTACTAGAAAAAAACATCCATTCTTAGCAAGAAAATGACCCCATGACGTAAATTCCTTGTTTAAAAAACTTCGTTTCGAATGAAAAGGAAAAACATCCTCATACAACCAAAAAAATAAAAAGAGAAGCAAGCCTCCTACAACCATTCCTATCGTGAAATACAATCCCCCAGTTGACGTTTGAATGCCAAGCTTACTAATGGTATGTCTGGCAGGATCGTAATCTGGAGAATTTAAATAGGCAAGATATCCAAAACCTACCAAGGTAAAAATGGCCATGATACCAACTACAGCAGCAAGAATGGATCTCTGTTCTTCAGTGAAAGAGTCAAAAATTTGCATATTTCTTCCTCCAAATGTTTCCTCATAAAATCGTTCTGGTTAGATGCGTGAGTCTTACCAAAATTGATTCCACTGATAACCTACATAAATCTATTTATTACTAAAGGCCCCCTTTCCTCATGAGAGAGTTATTCAGTTATCTCGTGATTAAGAAAACACTTTAAAGAAAAAGCACGTTTCTTTAAATACCTCAAGAACAAATGAATAACTCGCCCTCATGAACCTGTCCTTGTTGATTTGTAAAAATTTTCATCATTTTTTTGAATGTCAGAGGGAGGACACTTGAGACTATTTTATGCCTACATCATCTTTAGCAGAGCTTTCTTTCTTGGCGGGATTTGGATAATCTTTCTCCTCCTAAAAGGGATTTCGCTAGTTGATGTTGCGATCTTGGAAG